>JAGXHM010000075.1 GCA_024636155.1 Deltaproteobacteria bacterium | reverse complement strand
GTAACCCTGATTATGTTGATGCCGCCAGCTCCTTGAGCCAGCGGCCACTCATTCAATCTGCGGTTACAGCAGGTTTGCCGCTGATCCGTGATCGTGTGCGCGTTCAACCGGATAACCGTACCATGGCGCAGGTGTTGAAGGATGGCTACTATCTGCAGAGTCGTCTTGCTGGAGGGTGTGAATGAGCCCTTCGTTGCGTGATCGTCATCTCTGGATTGTTCTGGTTGCAGGTTTAGCTCTTGGCATTCTCGGGGTGTTGCTTGCCGTATGGGGTAATCCTCAGAATAGCGGGATCTGTGTCTCTTGCTTTATTGAAAACTCAGCAGGAGCGCTTGGTCTGCACGATAACGAGCGCATGCAATATTTGCGGCCGGAACTGATCGGTTTTGTGCTCGGTTCAATCTTCTGTGCCTCGATTTTTCGTGAATTCCGTTCGCGTGGTGGAAGCGCACCTTTGGCGCGGCTGGTTTCCGGGGTTTTTTTGATTGTTGGCAGTGCCGTCTTTATCGGTTGCCCGATCAAGCTTTTTCTCAGATTGACAGCAGGAGATATCACATCCGTTGCCGGGCTTATCGGTTTGGTCGCCGGGGTCTGGATTGGTTTGCAGGGGTTGGCCAGAGGCGTTGATCTGGGTCGTCCTGAAGATGAACGCGGCGCGACCGGTCTACTGGTGCCCGTCGGTTTTGTTTTAATTCTCTTTTTTCTGCTCGCCCGTCCAACTTTTATCCTCTTCTCGGATCGGGGTAGCGCAGCACAACATGCTCCGCTGTTGATATCGCTGGCCGTCGGTTTGTTACTCGGAGCGTTCGCTCAACGCAGTCGCTTCTGCATCACCGGCAGCGTTCGTGACGGTATGCTGATGGGAAGTCGTAGCCCACTTTTCTGGGGCTTCCTTGCTTTCCTGATTGGTGCGTTTGTAACCAGTATGATGACGGGACAGTTTACCTTGGGCCTTTATGGGCAGCCGGGTGCGCACCTTGAGTATCTCTGGAGTTTTCTCGGCATGCTACTGGTCGGATGGCTCTCTGTCCTGATCGGCGGGTGTCCGTTTCGTCAACTGATCAAAGCCGGGGAGGGTGATGCCGATGCCGGTCTGGCTGTCATTGGGATGTTGCTTGGAGGGGGACTGGTTCAATCCTGGGACATCGCTGCAACCGCAGATGGGGTAGCTTTACCAGGAAAGATCGCTGTTCTTGCCGGGCTGGCTTTTGTTCTGACCGTTAGCCTTCTTTTCCGCGATCGAACTGCTTGAGAAAATCTTAAAACATTATTAACGCAAAGACACAAAGGAAAGCAGGAAAGGCACAAAGGAAACCCTTGAAAACTAATTTTGTTGAACGTAAATAAATTTAAGCCCAACAGCTTTTGCTTTTCTCTTAAGTTTTTCACAAAAAGGCATTTGTATGATTTTAAGTTTGAAAAGATTCTCTTTGTGTTCTTTCCTTTAAACTTTGTGTCTTTGTGTTAAATCTTTAATGGTTTCTGTTAACTTTTTGAACTAAAGAAAAAGGATCACAATAATGAATAAACCTCTACGAAACCCCGAAATTGTCTGGCGGGTAGAGAAGCGTCGTCAGGCAGAGGTGCTAAAGGCTTTGGAAGCTGGTCAAGATGTCGACGATAGCGGCACAGTGATCCTGTTGCAATCGGGAATGATGCATCAGCTCAATCTGGTTGGTGGCTTGATTTGGCAGCAGTGCGACGGAGAGCAGACCCTTGCAGCCATTGCAGGAGGGCTGGCGAAGGAATTCTCAGTGGAGCAAACGGACGTTGAGTCTGATGTTGCCGAGTTTGTAAACGATTTAACAATGAGAGGTTGGTTGATCAATGGCTGATGTAACAGAAATATTCTCTGCACCTTTGACCTTTAACTGGACGCTCTCATATCGCTGCAACTTTGTTTGTGAGCATTGCTACAGCCGTGATGAAGAGTGCCCTGAGCTGGAAACGCAAGATATCAAGCGGATTGTCGATGTCCTGGTTGAGCAACAGGTGCCGTTTATCAATTTTGGCGGTGGTGAACCTCTGATCCGTAAGGACCTGTATGAGGTCGCTGAATATGCGACAAAACGTGGCCTGAACGTCTCGATGAATACTAACGGCTGGCTGCTGGATGACGCGGCTGCCCAGAGACTCAAAGATGCCGGTTTTAAAAGCGTCGGTATCAGTATCGATAGCTCGGAGGCCTCTCTCCATGATGCGTTTCGTAATATGCCAGGCTCTTACGAAAAAGCAGTGCGTGGGCTTGATGCCTTGCGTAAGGTCGGATTGAAGAGCACCATGAGCTCTGTGATCTCGCGCATCAATTACCAGGCCTATCGTGAACTGCTTGATCTGGCTCGCAAGCATGGCGTTGATCAGCTTTACCTGCATAACTTTAAATGTAGTGGGCGTGGCCTGAAAAATCGCGAAGAACTCGATTTGTCACCAGAGGAATGGCAGGCATTCTATATTGAAGCTCTCACTGTTAAACGTCAGACCGATGACCTGAAGATATCTTTTGACGATCCGGTGATTGCCTCCCTGCCTGAATACCAGGAAAAAACCATGGTTAAGGGGAGTAGCTGCGGTAAACTTTCCCTGCATTTACGACCGAATGGCGATATTACTCCGTGTGGTTTCATTCCTGTGGTCGTTGGTAATATACTGACAGAGGATTTCGAGACGATCTGGTTTGACTCACCGGTCCTCAAGGCGATGCGGGCCAAGGAAGCGACCGGTAAATGCTCCGGCTGCTCAGCCTTTGACGACTGTCAAGGTGGATGTACCGCACGTGCTTTTGCGACGACCGGTGATTTCAACCAGCCTGATCCACACTGTTGGAAATGAGATCCGTGAAAAGTTAAACGTGCCTGTAACCTTTTACCTTTTACCTTTTACCTTTAACCTTTTACCCATCACCATTCCAATCGAAAGGAGGATGACCATGAAAAAATATATTAAGCCGTCTGTTGTTGGTTCCAGTAACGTTCACCCTTGCTGAAGACTCAGCTGCCTCTTGGCAGAGAGCTTAAGGCGTAAATCCTGATATGGGCCTTGACCTGTTAGATACTCCGGTCCGTTTGACCTGGGACATCTCTGCTGATGCGACCGAGGAGACGGACCTTTGTCTTCCCGCCATTGCCAGCCGTATTGCTGATGGGGGCGTCTTCTTCGTCACTCTACAAGGAAGCCCACTGCTGCATGCCGCAGCAGATGAGGTGCTGAGAATTCTGGGAGACGCTTGCCAACTCCTGATCTCATCTCATGGCTATCCTGAAGAGCTGGAGTGTCTCACACAACGACCACGTCGCGTTGGACAGATTCTATTGGACGCTTCAGGCTTTATGGACGTTCATTGTGGTGTTGATACAGTCAGACTAAAGAGTGTCGTCACGTCTCTTCGTCAACTGGCTTACGAGCCGGTTATTGCCTTGACGCCATTGCGGAACAACCTCTGTAATATTCAAGAGTTACTGCGCTTTTGCAGTGAACATAATATCGCCAAATTAAAGTTGCCAAACGCCCATATCGGTGATAGTTTTCAAGGATATTCAACTGCGGATCTACCCCGTTGGCAGGACCTCGATCACTTTCGCAACCTCTGGCTGGATTTTATGGAAAATCCCTGCCAAATGCCGACCTTGGAGATTCATGACCTCTTTCTCTGGGAGATCATGACCCCTGGACAACAACAGAGTCGCAGTGAATATGACGGCTGTCAGGCAGGCAACAGTCTCAGTCATGTCGATAGCCAGGGTGTTGTTCATCCCTGCGCCGCATGGCCACAGCCCCTTGGTAAATTGCCAGACCAGTCATTAGAGGATATTTGGGCCGCCCCTGAGCGTATGGCTGTGCGCGCACAGATCGGCAAGGTTGCAGATGGCTGCCATGGCTGTGCTGACCTCAATATCTGCTTTGGTGGTTGCCGTGGTCTGGCTTTTCACTTGAACCGGTCTGAAGGGGAACGTGATCTCATGTGCTCCGGGCCGCGTTGACAGAAACCCTTGCCGCGAGAAGACTGTCGATCTGGACAGCCTCCAGAGGAAACCAGGATAAGCTTGATCTGGTCCGCTCTTAATTAATGCCTATCTACCTCGACAACGCTGCCACCTCTTTTCCAAAGCCGTCACAAGTTATCGAAGCGGTTGAAGGCACGTTGCGCCTGAATGCCGCCAATCCGGGTCGCGGTGGTCATCAGCTTTCACTTCAAGCCGGTCGACTTGTCATGGAGTGCCGCGAAACCGTAGCGCGGTTTTTTGGTGTCGACGACTCCTCTCGTATCGCCTTCACTGCCAACGCAACCGAAGCAATCAATCTTGCCCTGTTTGGTGTTTTACAACCCGGAGACAGGGTTGTCACGACGTCGATGGAACATAATGCTGTTGTCCGACCCTTGAAGGCGTTAAGTGACCAAGGAGTTGAAGTCGTTCGTGTTATGGCCAACTCTCTTGGTTTTGTCGAGCCGGGCGCGATCAGAAAAGCTTGTACCCCAGGCACGCGTCTGCTGGTGATGAATCATTGCTCAAATGTGACCGGAACTCTTCAAGCGATCGAGGAGATTGGCCCCTGGTGTCGTCAGCAGGGAATCCTGTTTATGGTCGACGCAGCACAGAGCGCCGGGGTTTTCCCCATCAATGTTGAAGCAATGGCGATCGACCTGTTGGCGGTTCCCGGGCACAAAGCTCTACTTGGTCCGACTGGCACCGGTTTCCTTTATGTCCGCAAGGAACTTGAACTGCGTCCTCTGCTTTATGGCGGAACGGGCAACTTCTCGCAGTCTGCAAACCAACCAACAGAGATGCCAGAGCGCCTGGAAAGCGGCACACTTAATACGATTGGTTTGGCCGGGCTTAAGGCAGGGGTTGAGTTTGTTGAGGCTGTTGGCCTTGATCACATTTGTTCTCACGAACAGGAACTTCTTGGTCAGTTGATTGAAGGGTTGGCTGCTCTTGATTGTGTCTCTCTCTATGGCCCCTTCGGTACCACACGATATGGTGGCGCTCTTTCGTTCAATGTCAAAAATATGGATCCATCAATGCTGGGCTTCCGCCTGGATCACGAATATGGTATCTGTTGTCGGGTTGGTCTACACTGTGCACCTGAAGCACATGGCAGCATAGGGACCCTCCCCGAAGGGACTGTTCGTCTCAGCCCTGGATATTTCAATACATCTGAAGAGATAGAACAGACACTGGCAGCAATTCGTGCGATCATTGCGACAGAAAATTAATACTCTTTCAAGCTATAGACGTTAAGGAGTTGGTATGAAGAAAGTGGTCTTTTCTTTGATTACATCTGTTTTGGCAGCGGTTTTCCTGATCTCTTGTTCCTTGCCGCCTCTTGAACCGGTCACACGTATGGAACTGATGAAGACACGTGTCTACAATAAATATATTATTGAAGAATCTCCCGAAGAACTCCTGTATGCCCTGAATACGCGCGGTGAGGTTGTTGTTGAGGGCTCCCGTAATATTCCGGGGCGAAATTTCCCTGTATTTGTCAAGCTTCTGGCAACCACAGATGGGGTGCATGTGCTTGAATATGACCGGTAACCTTTCACCAGAAGGAGTGGTCTTGTTATGAAAAAAACCTTCGTTCTCGACACCAATGTACTGTTGCACGACCCCCAGGCCCTCTTCCGTTTTGAAGATAATGATCTGATCATCCCGATGACGGTGATCGAGGAGCTTGATCGATTCAAAAAGGAACTCAGTGAAACCGGACGTAACGCGCGGCAGTTCTCCCGTATCATTGACGGGTTGCGCGCTAAAGCAAAACTGGTCGAAGGTGTGGAGCTGGAAACCGGCGGTCGTCTGCGGGTTGATCTCTATACCGAAGAGCATATGAAGTGCTTGCCACCTGAGCTGCGTACGGATCAAGGGGATAACCGGATTCTGGCCGTGGCGCTTGATGTCAAAAGTCGCTCCAATTCTCCGGTGGTCTTTGTCACTAAAGACATCAATCTGCGGATCAAGGCGGATGTTGTCGGATTGACGGCAGAGGATTACGAGTCAGACAAAGTTTCTCTTGATGAACTCTACTCCGGCACCGCTGAAGTTTTCCTCTCGCGCGATGAGATTGACCTCTTCTACAGCCAGGGGTTTTTGCCCCTTGAGGAGGAGTTTCTCTCAAATCAGTGTCTGACCTTGATAGACGCAACGAACCCAACGCATACCGCGTTGGCGCGTTACAATCGTTCCCTGCGCCAGGCCGTTGCGTTGCTACGCGCACCGAAAGACGGTTTGTGGGGGATCCATCCCCGCAATCGTGAACAGCAGTTTGCCTTCGACATGTTACTGAATGAAGATATTCAGTTGGTGACCCTGGTTGGCAAAGCCGGGACCGGCAAAACCTTGTTGGCGATTGCAGCCGGCCTGCATAAGTCAGCAGATGAAGGACAGTACAGCCGTTTGCTGGTATCCCGCCCGATTTTCCCTCTCGGCCGGGACCTCGGCTATCTGCCTGGCGACCTTAACGAAAAGTTGTCGCCCTGGATGCAGCCGATTTTCGACAATGTCGAACTGTTGCTTGGTTCTGTGGAAGAAGGGAGCAAGCGTAAGCGTGGTTATAAAGAGCTGGTCGATCTTGGTCTCCTCGAAATTGAACCACTGACATATATCCGGGGTCGCTCTATTCCGAAACAATATATGATTGTCGATGAAGCGCAGAACCTGACCCCCCATGAAATCAAGACAATCGTTACCCGGGCTGGTGAAGGGACAAAAATTGTTTTGACTGGAGATCCCTATCAGATCGATAACCCGTATATCGATTCCTCCAGTAACGGCCTGACCTATGTGGTTGATAAGTTCAAGGGCGAAGATATCGCTTGTCACATCACCCTGAACAAGGGCGAACGGTCTTGTCTGGCAGAGCTTGCAGCAAACCTCCTTTAAAGGCAGTGACTGGAGCCTGGAGGCTTGGGCCTGTGAAGTCCTTTAACCCGCCTCTCGTCCCTGGCCCTCAGCAACTATGTTAATACTCTGTATAGAATCCTCTTGTGATGAAACTGCTGCTGCGGTCATTCGTGATGGTCGTGAAATCCTTTCGAACGTGGTGGCTTCACAAGTTGATGTCCACGCTCGTTATGGTGGCGTTGTCCCTGAACTGGCATCGCGTAAACATGTTGAGGCAATTTCTGTGGTTATCAATTCGGCGCTGGAAGACGCTGGTGTAAGCATCGATCAGATAGAGGGGATCGGTGTCACTCGCGGGCCAGGCTTGATCGGCGCTCTGCTGGTGGGACTTTCCACGGCGAAAGCAATGTCCTGGATGCTTGACGTACCTTTGGCGGCTGTACATCATATGGAGGGTCACATCCTTGCTCCATTTCTGGAGGAGGCTCCTGACTTTCCTTTCCTGGCATTGGCAGTGTCTGGCGGACATACTCACCTCTATCGCGTCGATGGCATCGGCAGCTATCGGACTCTAGGCCAGACCCTGGACGACGCCGCTGGCGAAGCCTACGATAAAGTCGCCAAGTTGCTTGGTCTCGGTTATCCAGGAGGTGCGGTAATCGATCGCCTTGCAGCTCTGGGCAATCCGGAAGCAATTGCTTTTCCCCGCCCGATGCTCCATAAACCAGATTTTAATTTCAGCTTTAGTGGCCTCAAAACGGCTGTCCTGCAATATGTTAAGAAATGTCAGGAACCGATTGATGATCAGCACATGGCAGACATTGCCGCCAGCTTTCAGGCAGCGGTGGTTGAGGTGCTAACCCGCAAAACCTTCCGAGCGGCAGCTGCGGAAGGTTTGGAGCGCATTGTGGTTGCTGGTGGCGTTGCCTGTAATTCTGGTCTGCGAGCTCGTTTTGCTGATCTTTCTGCCAGACATAGCGTTAAAGTTTTTTTCCCGAGCCCGGTTCTCTGCGGTGACAATGCTGCAATGCTGGGTGTCTCTGCAAATTATTACCTGGAAAATGGCCAACACGCTGACAATACAGTTAATGCCGTGTCAAACTGGACTCTCGATTCGTTAAATGCAAACTGATTTATCCTGGATATCTGTTGGATTTGATCGCTAGCAGCCAGTCCATTGATAGTCTGACAGACTGCTAGGGCGGGATCTGGTTAAGTTCGATAGATGCCTTATTAATGGCGGAGTGACTGGGATCGATGTGGCGTGGAGTCGGATTCATTCGGCAGCTTAAATTATTGGTGGTGCGGTTTGTCCGTCTGCGCGGCCAGCCGGAAGAGATAGCCAAGGGGGTTGCTCTCGGCATCTTCATCGGCATGACCCCCACCTTTGGCTTCCAACTGGCAATTGCTCTCTTCTTTGCCTACCTGCTCCGAGAAAACCGTCTTGCCGCTCTTATTGGCGTGTGGGTCACCAACCCTTTGACAGCGCCGGTTATCTACACCATTGAGTATGAGATGGGCCGGATCCTGCTCGATATGGATCGAGCCAGATTGCCCTTGGAGTTTACTTGGGAGGCTTATTCCAAGCTCGGGTGGGATATCATGTATCCTCTCTGGGTTGGTGGAATACTCTCCGGGATTATTCTCGGTGCCCTCTCTTATTTTCTTACCTTGCATATGGTGCCAGTCGTCAAGTCTTGGCGGATTCCCCGCTGGCCACGTCGACATTGGCGCAAGAAACTTAATAAACGGGACGCAGAAAAAGATACGAGGAAAGAGAAATGACAAAAGATCAAACATTTATAGACCAATCCGTTTCGGTTCGTAAGGTTTCAACGTCAGGGACTATGACCTTTGAGCTTTTTGCGTTCCTCATCCCTCGTTTTACGTTTCATTCTCAGACTTTGTCTTTATGAGTGCTCAGCGACCAAGAAAACGTTTTGGCCAGAACTTTTTGCACGATCAGCATGTCCTTGATTTGATTATTTCTGCTGCTGATTTTCAGGATGATGACCGGATTTTGGAGATTGGTCCGGGGCCGGGTGCATTAACATCGCGCCTGCTCGCAACTGGCTTACCTGTCCTTGCTGTTGAGATTGACCGTGATCTCGGCGCAGCTTTACAGGCTCGTGATGAGAAAAACCTTGAGGTTAAGATTGGGGATGTACTCAGACTTGACTGGATGGGGTTGTTGCAGAACCCTCCCTACAAGTTGATTGCCAATCTGCCTTACAATATCTCCAGCCAGGTCCTGTTTAAAGTTCTTGATCATCGTCATGCTTTTCGTCGCCTTATACTCATGTTTCAGAAGGAAGTTGGCGATCGGCTTGTCGCAGAAGAGGGGACGCGTAATTACGGAATTCTGAGTGCTCTCATCCAACCCTGGTTTCAAATTGACAGGGTCGTCAAGGTCCCTCCGGGAGCTTTTCATCCACCACCCAAGGTTGATTCAGTTGTTCTCTGTTTGGAACCACTATCAAAACCCAGGCTGTCTCTGTATGATGAAGCTCTTTACCGAAGGCTCGTGAAAGGTGCGTTTGCCCATCGACGCAAAACTCTGCGCAACAGTCTGCTTGGCAGTGGTTGGGCTGCAGAACTGATCGATCAGGCCTTTTCTGAGGCTGGAATCAACCCCGGTCGACGCGGTGAAACTCTCAAGATTGAAGAGTTCGGAATGCTGGCTAATCTTTTGAGTACATACGACATGGGAGAAGAGTAGTGGATCAACTTGTAGCGACAGTCAATGGCTCGTCGATCTATATAAAGGCCCTTGGTGCAACGATGCAAAGTCTGGCACAGGAACATTTCCACGCCACTCTTGAAGAAGTTCCAACGGACTCACATCAAGAGCTGAAATCTATGGCACTGGAGAGACTCGTCGCCCGTGAACTGATTTTTCAGGCTGCGTTGGCTAAAGGGATTGTGGCTGACGAGGCGGATGTAGAGGCAGAGTCTTCCAGAATCCTCCGTTTGATGGGCAACCCTGCCGATTTCTGGAAGCGTCTTGCTGAGCGCGGCATGGACAAAGCTTCATTTCACCGGATGGTTCGCAAGGATGTTACGGTCGACAAGATGTCGGCGCGTAAGCTTGAGGAAGTTGGAGAACCGAACGAAGCAGAAATCAGACAATTCTTCTGCACATACCCAGATAAATTACGTGACCGCGAACGAGTACGGGTCAGTCATATCCTCCTTCCTGTTGATCCGGATGATCCTGATACAGCTCTTGAGCATGCCAAGACCCTCAAGATACGAGCGGAACAGGAGGGCTTCGCTGAAATCGCCAAGTTGCATTCAGCCTGTGCCAGTGCCCCGGGTGGTGGCGAACTTGGTTTTATAAGGCGTGAGGATGTTGATCCAACTTTTGCCGACGCGGCTTTCAGTCAGATCGTCGGTGAAGTAGGGGCTCCCGTAAGAACGCCTTATGGCTATCACTTGATCAAGGTTGCCGAACATGAAATTCCGTCGCCACCGACATTTGATGAAGCTCGCAATAAAATCGTTGTTTTCCTCAAACAGGCCAAGGGCGCGAAGCTTCTTGAAGCATGGGTTGACGCTTTACGCGTGGGTGCGAAAATCACAATGTTTGACACCTGATCGTAATTATTATTTATTTTTGATTCTGGGGTTGATCTCTAGCCTGTCATCTCATAGACTTCAACCTTCCTCCTAACCAATGCTTGAGAGGCTGCAATGGACCTTATTCTTGAAGAAGGTGGTAAAAGTTTCGATAAAGTACATCAGGCCAGAATCGCGGAAATTCGTCGTGAACTGAAGACTCTTGACTCGCGTGAAGATGCTGAGTCTCTGCTGATCCTGGCTGACGCCTTACTGGTCTACAGCCATTCCCAGGCGCTTCTCAAACGTTCCAGCCAGGATCTGCTGGAATGGCTTAAAGCCTTCCTTGATTTTCTTCGCTACCGCGATGAAGAGGTTAAGGTTGCCCTCTTTCAACCGGACAATTCTGGTTCTTCCTTTCTCATGATCAATACGCCGGATGTCCCCTATCTGGTCGATTCATTGAAAACTATTCTGCAACAACTTCCTCAGCAAGGCATCATTATTTCACACCCGATTCTTACCGTTCAACGCACTAATGGACTTCTGACTGCGTTGGGAGAAAAGTCTGTGAGTGAAGGCCTGGAATCATTCATGTTGATCCAGTTCAAAGGGGTTCGAGACCTGGAGACAGCAACAATTGAGGAGGATATCCGCAGGGTTTTTATGATTGCCCAGGAAGTTGGCTGTCAGCGCAAAAACCTTTTGGCAAAGCTGAAGAATCTGTCAAACGTAACGGAAAAGCCATATCAAGGGGTTTTTGCAGAATGGTTGCTGGATGGCAATTTTATTTGCTTTGGTTACGCCTCGGTTGAAATTTCAAATTCTAATGGCGGAGCTATCGCCGCTCGTTTGACAGAGGCCCCTGTCGGATGGCTTCCGCAGTCGCTTATCTCAAAAGGGAAAAACACCCAGAAATTGTTGCCGTTGACAGTCGTGGCAAAGAAACTTTTTACGCGCAAAAAATCCCTGGTTGTAGAAGTTCTGGAGGAAGAGAGTCCTCTCTACCAACAGGACAACCTGATTTATCTTGGATTTCGGGACTCCAGTAAAAGTGATGCAAAGATCGAACACCTCTTTGTCGGTCTCTTCTCGCAGAAGAGTGTCAATGAACTGTCCAGCAACGTTCCGCCACTAAGAGACAAGCTCTTGTCTGCATTAAAACGTCAGCATGTTAATGACGAGAGTTACGACTACCGCAAGGTTGTTGAGATTTTCAACACTTTCCCCAAGGTGGAGATGTTCTTCCTCTCAAATGAAGAACTTGACAGATTGGTGCGGTCCTTCGTCAGTCTGCAACGCCAGCAGGCAGTCAAGTTGGTTGTGACCCGTAATCTCAGTTTGCGCGGTGTCACGCTTCTGGTCATCATGCCTCGTGATTATTACAATCGTGATTCAGTACGGCGTGTTGAGTCTTACCTCGGCCGCTTTCTGACGGCAGAACATGTCTCATCCCGGGTGATTCATATCAATTCCGAATATGTTAGCCTGCATTTCCGGGTTGTGTTGCAGGGTGATCAGGTCAGAATTGATGTTGATGCCTTGCAGAAGGTGATGACGGACCTGTCACGCCCATGGGAGGAAAAGTTGCGTCTGCTGCTGCTTCGCGGTGAAGAGAGTCACCAAGGCGTGCAAATGTTGCGCAAGTATGCCAACGTTTTTCCCCATGAATACAGAGATTTGATTCACCCTCGCTTTGCCGTCAGGGATGTGCGTTTCATTGAACAGCTTCTCACCAGCGGTGAGGATTGTTTCGACCTCTGGGGGCCATTTCAGGAACGTCATGAGTTTTACCGTTTACAGTTCTACAGCCTCAAAGAAAGCTATCTCAACGAATTGATGCCGTTTCTTGAGAACCTTTCGCTGGCTGTCGTCGATGAAGTCGATTTTAACCTGGAAATAGAAGGTCGCACGGTCTATTTGAAAAGCTTTGCCGTTCGCAATAAACTTTCCATGGCAAAACCACTGACTTCCCAACGTGACAACCTTTTGGCAATCCTCAATGGCCTGCGTAACGGAACCGTAGAAGATGATTATCTCAACCGTCTTATGGTTTTGACCGGACTCGATTGGCAGGAGATTGATGTTTTTCGGGCCTATCGTAATTACTATTTTCAGTTGGGCAACCCTTTTACCAAGCGCAGTGTCGCTTTTGCCTTGATAAACAACCCGCACGCTGCACTGCTACTCTATCGCTATTTTGAAGCACGTTTTCAACCGAACCCAGACTGGCAGGACCCGATGCAGCGGGAAGAAGCAGCGCTCATGCCGATTCGCATGGAACTATCTCAGGACCTCGACCAGATCAGCGATATCAACGAAGACCGTATCCTGCGCAGCCTCTTCAACCTGATTGACTCCACGATCCGCACCAACTTCTTTCTCCGGCGCAAAGACCCGGATTACTTTCTTTCCATCAAGATCAGTGCCATCGGCGTTATTGATATGCCGGTCCCGAGACCGATGTACGAGACCTACGTGCATTCAGCAAGCATGGAAGGGATTCACCTGCGTGGTGGCAAAGTGGCCCGTGGTGGTATCCGCTGGTCGGATCGCCCCGATGACTTCCGTACCGAGGTTCTGGGGTTGATGAAAACGCAGATGACCAAGAACTCTCTGATTGTTCCTGTGGGCTCAAAGGGAGGCTTTGTCGTCAAGACACCTTTTACCACCCGCGAAGAAGGGGCAGAACTTTCACGTCACGCTTATATTACTTTAATGCGTGGTTTGCTCGACCTGGTTGATAACCGGGTCGCCGGGCACATTGTACGGCCGAAAGGGGTGGTGGTCTATGACGATACTGACCCTTACCTGGTGGTTGCTGCCGACAAGGGCACTGCACATCTCCCGGACACAGCAAACAGCGTCAGCCTCGATTACGGCTTCTGGCTTGGCGATGCCTTCGCCAGCGGCGGTTCCGTTGGTTACGATCACAAGAAGTTGGGAATCACGGCCCGTGGTGCCTGGGAGTGCGTTAAACGGCATTTCCGTGAATTGAGCAAGGATATCCAGAAAGAAGATTTTACGGTCGTCGGGATTGGTGATATGAGCGGCGATGTCTTTGGCAACGGTATGTTGCTGTCAAAGCATATTCGTCTCCTCGCGGCATTCAATCATCTGCATATCTTCCTTGATCCAGATCCTGACCCGAAGCGGTCATGGCAGGAGCGCAAAAGGCTTTTTGATAAACCGCGCTCGAACTGGAGCGATTACAATACAGATGTGATCTCTACCGGGGGTGGTGTCTGGGAACGGTCTTTGAAAGACATCCCTCTTTCGCCTGCCGTTCGGAAATGGCTCGGTGTTCGTCATGCCACGATGGAGGGTGAAGAGCTGATTCGACGAATCCTGGTTGCCGAGGTCGGGTTGCTCTGGAACGGTGGCATTGGCACCTATGTTAGATCATCAATGGAAAAGAATGCCGATGTTGGTGATCGTGCTAATGACAACGTTCGCGTCAACGCGTTGCAAGTAAAAGCCCAGGTGATAGGTGAGGGCGGTAATCTTGGTTTGACCCAGTTAGCCCGGATTGAATATGCGATGGCCGGAGGCTTGATCAATACTGATGCGATTGACAACTCCGCAGGTGTCGATACTTCAGACCACGAAGTTAACTTGAAAATATTCTTCCAGACTCTACGCGAAAGCGGCCGAATCAAAACTGAAAATACCCGTAACCGGCAATTACAGGAAGTCGAGAACGATGTCTGTGACATGGTTCTGGCCAATAACTATACACAAAGTCTCTGTCTTTCTCTTGACATGTTGCGTAGTCAGGATGACAGCGAACCTTTTGTCGATCTGACAGAGCGTCTGGTCAATGCCGGTCTGCTTGATCGCAAGGGAGAAACCTTGCCGTCACGCAAAGAGCTTATTGCCAGGGGGCAGGGCTACCAGCGTCCGGAACTGTCAATCCTGCTGGCTTACAGCAAAATGCATCTTTATCAAACGTTGCTCGAAAGTGATCTCCCCGATCAGGAGTCAGTACAGGTTTTTCTTAAACAGTATTTCCCGGAAAAGCTGCTGAAACGTCACAAGGCCCAGATCAACGATCATCCACTGAAACGTGAAATCATTGCTACTATGATTACCAACCGGGTGGTGGATCAGGCTGGTTGTGCTTTTTTAAACACTCTGGCTCGGCGAGCTGGCGCGACGCTTGTTCAGGGTGTAACGGCCTACCTGGTTTTTGAAGAAGTACTGGATGGCCACGCCGTTCGTAAACAAATCTTTGCTGCAGACAATAAAATGTCAACAGCGCGGCAATATGAACTTCTGATTGATTTGGAGAAGACTTTGGCAGGACTTTGTCGACAGGGTTTTGAACAAGGCCTGCCGATGCGGCTTGAAAAAGAATGTGTCAAAAACTATCGGCAACGCCTGTCAACCTTTCTCACCCATCTTGACGATCTCTTGCCTGCTCCTGAGTGGCAGAGCTATAAGGAAGTTGTTGTTGCTCTTGGCAAAGAGGGCTTCCCCAACGAAATGGCGAGAGAGATAGCCAGCTTTCATTATTTGGTTGGATTCCTGCCTGCTGTTTATATTTCTGAGGCCACCGGGGCTGACCTGTTTGTCGTTACCTCGGCTATGGGAGAGATGCGTCTGCGGTTGAAAATTCCTCAGGTTATGGCGAGCCTCAACGAATATACGGCCCACGATCGATGGGATCGTATGGCTTCGAACAGTTTGCGCAGTGCTTTCATCAAGCAAACGGTTAAGCTGACCAGAATCGCTGTAGCAGAAGGCAAGGGAACGGGAAGCTTTCTTGCAGGCAAGCGGCAACGCCTCGATTATTACCTTAGCGTGGTTGAGACGCTGAGGGCGATGCCACCGACCAGTATCAGTCCTTACGTGGTTTTGTTGAAGGCGCTTGAGGCGGTTGAAGATTGAACGGAACGAAACAGTAAACTGTTTTTTGTAAATCACACTGGACACTCTTTGAGGCCTATGCTATAGAGTAAAACGCTATTTTGAACTCGCTAATTTGGGGCCCAGAACTTGTGCTGGAGCCGATACAAAAATCGGGTTTAACCACATACCGCCTGGATCCGTGAGACTGGGACGGCAGTAGTTAAAGTTAATGTGACCGGTATCTCTGACCGGGACATAGGACTGCCTTCCGTACGAATTCGGAGGGCTTTTTTTTAAAATTTAATCCTGAGGGGCAGATTTCATTGAGCGAAACTCCGAAGAAACGCACGACGATTCTGGACTTGCAGTCCATGAAGTCCAACGGTGAAAAGATCGCAGTTTTAACTGCCTACGATTATCCCTTTGCCCGTATTATGGATCTGGCCGGGATAGATGTGATTCTGGTTGGTGATTCGGTTGGTTCTGTGGTTGCAGGATATGATAATACGCTGCCGGTCACCATGGACGAAATGACCTACCATACCCGTGCTGTTGCCCGCAGTGTCACCCAGGCCCTGGTTGTTGCCGATATGCCCTTTTTATCCTACCAAATTGACCTTTCTGAAGCTCGTCGCAATGCCGGGCGTTTGATTAAGGAAGGTGGGGCCCAGGCGGTTAAACTAGAAGGGGGCGTAAATGTCGCCGAGACAATCCGGGCAATTGTCGCTATGGATGTGCCGGTCGTTGCTCACATCGGTCTGACCCCGCAGTCGATTCATCGTATGGGCGGTTTTCGTGTACAGGGACGTCAAGAGGCCCAGGCGAACCAATTGCTGGCTGATGCCCGGGCGGTCGCTGATGCCGGGGCTTGTGCGGTTGTTCTTGAAGGGATTCCGGCTGACCTGGCTGGGAAAATCACTACTGAGTTAACGATTCCGACGATCGGGATTGGAGCAGGGATCAATTGTGACGGCCAGGTGTTGGTCATCCACGATATTCTTGGTCTGTGCGAAAAATATTCGCCAAAATTCGTCAAACGCTATGCCGATGTCTCCGGCACAATTCGCCAGGGCATCGATGATTACATTCGCGAGGTCAAAGACGGAACTTTCCCCGGACCTGAACATTCTTTTTAAATCTCGGGATGCGTCCCGAAAAATTATGATAATAATTTCAGACATTACAGAAATGCAAAGCCGCTGTCTGGCTGCCCGAGCGGCAGGCAAGAGAATTGCTTTTGTGCCGACCATGGGCTTTTTGCATGAAGGTCATCTTTCTCTGCTGCGCGAAGGGCGCAAGCGTGGTGATCTTCTGGTCTTGTCTATCTTCGTTAACCCGACGCAATTTGGACAAGGTGAAGATCTCGATTCTTACCCGCGTGATTTTGTGCGAGATGAGAGCTTGGCGCGTGAGTGTGGCGTTGATCTGATCTTTTATCCCGAAGCAGCTACAATTTATCCTGCAGGTTACGCGACCTATGTCACTGTTGACGGCCCTTTGACGACGACTCTGGAGGGCGCTAGCCGGCCTACTCATTTCCGTGGCGTCACGACTGTTGTCAGCAAACTCTTCACCATTGTTCAGCCGCATGTGGCGATATTTGGTAGTAAGGATTTTCAACAATTGGCAGTAATCAAACGTATGACGACTGACCTTAACTTGCCCGTTGATATCGTCGGCATGCCGATCGTGCGCGAAACGGACGGTCTGGCTATGAGCTCCAGAAATGTTTACCTCTCTGCAGACGAAAGACAGCAGTCCCTTGCTCTGGTCGACACTGTGCGACAATCCATTGCAGCAGTGAATAACGGCGAGCAGGATGCTGCCAAGCTTTTGCAAGAAGCCCGGCGACGCTTAACCGCTGAGTTGGATCTTAAAATTGACTATGTGAAAATTTGTAATGTTCAGACGCTCGAAGAGGTCGATAGCGTAGATCATGAAGCGGTTATGTTGTTGGCTGTTTTTGTCGGCAAGACCCGTCTGATTGACAACAGTCTCCTGGTGACAACGTGTTGAAAGCCCGCGAGACAGCGCGTGCCACTCTGGAAAATCTCTACCGGATCTTCACGATTCCCGAGGCTCCAGATTCAACCCTCGGTGGGATTGATCAGGCGATCAGTAATGATGTCGCCGGTTTCCTGCAGACCCATATCGTAGCGCTCGAGCGAAGTCTCGAAGAGATCGAAGCCGACTTTGCTTCCTCAATTATTCCCGAAAAGCCGACTTACGTTTCCGAGTACACCGAGTTCGTTAAAGAGAAGCTGGTTGCCCAGTCCGTTCACACTGCTGCCCCCGGCTTCATCGGTCACATGACCTCTGCGCTGCCTTACTTCATGTTGCCGCTCTCCCGTCTGATGACGGCTTTGAACCAGAATCTTGTTAAAGTTGAGACCTCCAAAGCATTCACACCACTTGAACGCCAGGTTCTCGCCATGCTCCATCGCCTTGTCTATCAAGGCGACGACACTTTCTATACTCAATGGATTCACGACAGCCAGCATGCTCTCGGAGCGTTCTGCTCTGGCGGTACGATTGCCAATGTCACTGCACTTTGGGTCGCACGCAACCGACTCTGTGCACCGTCCGGATCGTTCCGTGGTATTGCCCAGGAAGGGCTGGCCCGTTCACTCAAGCATCTCGACTGTGAAGGTTTGGCTGTTCTGGTCTCACAACGCGGCCATTATTCTCTGGGCAAAGCGGCTGACCTGCTTGGTCTTGGTCGGGACAACCTGGTGAAAGTCAATACGGATTCGAGTAACCGCATTGATCTGAAACATCTGAAGGATACATGTTGCCGACTTCGTGATGAGAATATCCGTCCTCTGGCTCTGGTTGGTATCGCCGGAACCACTGAAACCGGCAATGTTGATCCCCTGGAAGAGATGGCGAATTTTGCTCTCGAACTGGGCTGTCATTTCCACGTCGACGCTGCCTGGGGCGGCCCGACTCTTTTTTCCGAGTCTAATCGTCATTTGCTAAAGGGGATTGAACGTGCTGATTCCGTCACCCTGGACGCGCATAAACAACTCTATGTGCCGATGGGTGCAGGGATGGTTGTCTTTAAAGACCCTACCGCTTCATCGGCTATCGAACATCATGCGGCTTACATCCTGCGGCACGGCTCCAAGGACCTTGGCAGCCATACGCTGGAGGGGTCAAGACCGGGTAAGGCCCTCCTCGTACATGCTGGCCTCTCCATCATTGGTCGCAAAGGATATGAACTGCTCATTGACCTGGGGATAGAACGAGCCAAAACCTTTGCTGAAATGATTCGGCAGCACCAGGACTTTGAACTGACCAGCACGCCAGAGCTGAATATCCTGACTTATCGTTACTGCCCGAAGGATGTGCAGCACAAGTTGAGCCTGGCGACAGAAAAGCAGTCGGAACAGATCAATCTCCTGCTTGATCAGGTGAATCAGCTGTTACAAAAGGATCAGCGCGAGGCTGGCAAAACCTTTGTTTCCCGGACCAGACTGTTGTTCTCCCATAATAAACAAGAGCGTACCGTCTTGCGCGTGGTTCTGGCCAATCCGTTGACCACTGACGAGATTCTTGATTCAGTTTTGGCGGAGCAGTGCACGATTGTCCTGCAGCAAGATCTGCAGGCTTTGCTGCAGCAGGTGGAAATCCACTGTGATGAGATTGATGAAGCCCCTGCTTTGGGTTGCACCAAGGTACGTTGCTCCTGATGAAACTGCAGGAAGGCCCAATCCTCTATCGCGCCAGCTTCTTGTTGCCAATCAGCTCGGCGCCTTTTGAGGAGGGTGCTTTGCTCGTTGATGACGGGCGCATTCTAGCGGTTGATTGCTTTGATAAGTTGACCGTCGCTCACCCCGGAGTGACGGTCGTTGATTTTGGCGACGCTCTCTTGCTGCCACCAATGGTCAACGCTCATACCCATCTGGAACTAAGCTCTTTTGATGAATGGTCAGCAACGGCTGGAGAACCAGATTCTCCACATGAATTTGTTGATTGGATCCTCTGGTTAGTGCGGGTGCGACGAAGTGTCAGTGAGGAACAATTTCACGATTCTCTTGCTAAGGGCTTGAATACTTCGCTACGCACTGGGACGGGAGCTATTGGCGATATCCTCACAACCTTGAGTGCTGCACCGGCTTATCGTAAGTCGCCTCTACGTGGACGCATCTTCGCCGAAGTCCTGGGACACGACCCTGCTGTGGCAGAAAAACGGCTCACCGCAATATCCGACACCCTCCTAAATGACTCTCGATCAGCGCTCGACTGGGGCCTTTCCCCCCATGCACCATATACCCTCTCTGCTGCGGTTTTAGATCAAGTCTTTGCTTTTGCAAGGGGGCTGAGCTTGCAATGCACTATGCATCTTGCGGAATCAACCGCTGAAACACGTTTTTTGCATAATGGTTCGGGTGCCATTGCTGATAAGTTGTATGCTTACGCAAGATGGGATCCGACCGCCAATCCTCCTCCCGGCTGCAGTCCTGTTGCTGCACTCTGTCGGCAGGGCAGGCTGAGACGGGGGGATCTTGTTGTTCATGGTGTTCAGGTTGATGCTGCCGATATTGATTTACTCAAGCAGTCTGGCTGCTCTGTCGTTCTCTGCCCAAGATCCAATGCAACTCTCAACGTTGGCAAGGCTCCGGTGGCCGCTTATCTGAAAGCGGGTGTCCCTCTGGCACTCGGTACCGACAGTCTGGCCAGTTCACAGAGTTTATCGGTCTGGGATGAGCTGGCTTTTGCTTATGATTGGTTTGCGGGTGCAGGAAAGCCTTGCGAATGGTTGGCGATGGCAACCCTCGGCGGGGCAAAAGCGCTTGGCATGCAAGACAGGATGGGCAAACTTGAGCCCGGCCTGGAAGCCTCTTTTCAGGTTGTCACACTGCCTGATATGCCTTGCCTCAACGCTCTCGAAGAGACTCTTTGTGCTTCTGGTCAAGACGTCAAGGTGACGCATCTTTACCTGGCGGCAGAGAATGTCATGCCGGGAAATTGACCTATGACTATAATTTTCAAGCATGATCTGCCATAATATGACTGTGCCAAAATTTTAGTGAATTCAAAAGTCATCAAGTAGATATTAGGTAAGAGTATATTATGATTGAAGAAAAAGGTACAGTTGTCGAGCTGAAAGGCAAACACACCGCAGTGGTGATGTGTCAAAAAAGCAGCCTCTGTGAAAATTGCGCAACCGATGGCAATTGTGTCCTGGGGGATGACAATAAAACCCGTTTTATCGATGCGCAAAACGCACTTGGTGCCACTGTTGGCGAGCAAGTTCGTATCGCAACGTCAACGAAGTCTTTCCTCCAATCTTCTTTTCTGTTATATATCGTGCCCCTGATCGCGCTGGTGATCGGCGCCATAGTCGGCAAACTGGTTGGTGAAAATCTGGCTACCGGTCTCGACCCGAATCTGCTCTCTGCTGTTTTCGGAGTCTTTTTCATGGTCGGAAGCTTCGTTCTCCTGCGTGTCGGCACCAGAGCTCTCGATCAGGAAAGTTATATGCCGAAGATTGTTGAGATCCTCAGGGAGGATCTCTAAAGCTCTAAGCTGTAAGTTGTAAGTTGAGACTCAAAAGATTTTATTTAAAGTTGATAGCTGGAATTTTATGAACATCAAAATTGTCGCAAACAACAAAAAGGCCTATCACGAGTACTTCGTTGATGAGGTCCTTGAAGCTGGTCTGGTCCTGCAAGGTACCGAGGTTAAATCGATACGTTTGGGGCAGGTGAGCATCAAAGAAGCCTATTGCCGTATTCGTAACGGTGAGGTGTTTGTTGACAATATGAACATCAGCCCATACGAGCAGGGCAACCGTGAAAATCACGATCCGTTGCGTGTCCGTAAACTGCTGCTGCATAATCATGAGATAGAGAAGTTGAGCAAGAAGGTTGCCCAGAAAGGTTTGACCCTTGTGCCGACCAAGATCTATTTCACGGGCGGTAAGGTCAAGCTCGAAATCGGTGTTTGCCGAGGTAAGAAACTTTATGATAAGCGAGAGAGCTTGAAGAGTCATCAAGCTGACCGTGAAGCTTCACGTGCCATGAGAGATCACTCCAGATAGTATTTCTAACTCATTGAATTATATTTAGAAGTATGAGAGTATAGTGCATAGTTAAACTGTTCGATTGAAAAACAGATCAACAGCTCGAAGAGCCAATTAAACGATTCAACGCCCGTAGCGCAATTTAACTAATTTTAAAGGGGGTGCCCAGGTTTCGACGGGGATTGGAAGCGCTGGTTGCATGCCGGAGTGGGCTGGCTCCGAAACAAAGCCCAACACATACAAACGCCGATACTGACGTTCGTTACGCATTAGCAGCTTAATTGCTGTTACGTCTCTTGGTTCATCGCCCGTGTGGGTTTCGAGACGTTAATATAGCGGGATAGCTCTGGGGAGTGTCTGTGGCCCTGGGGCGAAACTTAAGCAGACTCGCCTGTAATATATCCTGTTCGTGGGAGATCTTGCCGGTTAATCAAAACACGAACTATGCATGTAGACGCCTGACGTGAAAGATTTTCGGACGCGGGTTCGATTCCCGCCACCTCCACCATTAAGATAAGTAATGTCAGTTACTTAGGTATTGCTTCCCCTCCAATATCCCCACCATAGCCTCTGGCTGGTGGGGATATTGGTTTCTACCGTTAATTAGTGAAACCCCTCCCGTAAACGCGCGTGAGCCTGCAAATTTAAGAGGTACCTTTCTATCTCCAATGGTGTCAGTTTTTGGGAGCCCCTGAGGGGCGGACGGGACGTCAATACCGTTCTCTGGTGAATCGCTGAAAAGTCACAAAAAATCTCCCTGGGTGAATTTCGATGCGACTCCAGCATGGCATAAAACACGAGCAAAATCAGCTATACATCAAAGAAATGACGAAAAACACTAATGTGAACTCACTGATTCAGGGGGAGGTTTATCGCGGTAATCCGTCTGGTTGGACCATTTCCCCTTCAGACGGCAGTGTTTATTTACAATTTAGCTCTTTTATGATTTTGCCGCAGATATGCGTAAAACCGAGGTAGTCGAACTTATCGGGCTTAAAGTCGCCCCGTGCCTTTCGGTTACTAGTCGCATTACGGTTGAACTTTTGCAGGATCTTGCTAATAATATCAGATAGTTACATTTGAAACGCAACTTTCATGCGGCCTCGCTAATCATATTCAGAAGTTTTAATGTGCATTTTTGCAAGAGTCTCCCCTGTTAAACCACTTTAGGGTTGTACTTTGTTGGACTCGGCATTACTAATATGGGGCGCCAAACAGGTGGTATTTTCGGGTGATCAAATTGGAACTGTTAAGTCGCATGAGAGGTTCTGTGGACAAGCTCTGGTGGCAAGGTAATTTATTTTTTTGGGCGATGGCTTTTGTTTTTGCCTTATTGCTGGGCGTTCCGGATTTCCTTAACGGTTATTGGCGCTTCGATGATGGCGGTCATTTGATGTGGGCCTTGGAACACAAGCTTTTCGATTATTTTTTGGATCCCGAGGTTACGCGTAAGGTTTCCATGGGGCAGCTTACCCCTTGGAATACTTTTTTCTACGATCTGAATGTCAACCTATTCGGGCTTGATCCCCGACCAATGTATCTGCATCTGCATCTTGTGTCGGGGGTTGTATCGGTGCTGTTTTATCAGCTAATGAGAGAGCTTCGCTGTGATAGATACATAGCATTATTGATTGCCATGGCATTTATCGTGAGTGCTCCCTGGCAGTCGGTTTCTCATGGACTGATGACAGGTCATTACGTTTATGGCATGGCCTTTTGTCAGTTAGGGCTGTTGCTTGCTGTTAGAGCCGTCAGATCAAAAGGGGGAGCATCTTTATGGCCGACTATCATGATAATTCTTTCCGGGTTGACTTATGCGGGGGCCTTGTCGTGTAAAGAGTTGTATGTTTTATCACCACTTGTCTTGAGTGGGTTTATTCTTCTAGCCTATTTTGATAACGAAAATTGTTGTCGTGAATTTATGTTGAAGCGAAGCCTGTTGATCGCCATAAGTTGGGGATTTATCTTAGTTGGATACATAGGTTGGCGCCATGCCATCACGGGTAGCCTGCAGGGTGGATATTTCTCTTCAGCTTCCCTTGCTTCGATTGGTAGCTTGTCCCTGACGGAGAGGGCCGTCACAATGTGTTACATGGTCATTGCTTTGCCTGCTTCTGGGGTGAACTGGCTGATGATGGTGTATCTTTTGCTCATAGTATCAATTGTTTTTTTAATGACAAAAATGAACAAACCAGAGCGTTTGGCTTCTTTCTTCTTTATTACTGCAACCTTGCCCGTCGTCATGTTTTTAAGTTTTTTGGCCGCTTCTCTTTTACAGCTGATTACGCCACCACCGAGATATGCGGTTATGTTGACCTGGTCTCTGTTGTTGGTTGTGGCTCTCAGCGTTCGCAGGGTCAGGTTTCATCAGATCCCTAGGGGAATGTTTCTCTTGCCACTTGGGTTGTTCCTGCTGGCGAATATAGCGTTCCTTCCGACTCATCTCTGGCCAACACTTAAGGAGTCAGAAAGTTATTACCGTTTTGCTACAGGGGTGACGGAAACTTCTGGAATCCTCTTGTTGCCAGAGATCACCACGGCGCGCTATGATGATCAGCTTTGGGCCATCAGGCAGAGCTATGGTCGGTACGGGGTTGATCTACCTGAAGCAAAATGGACTACTATGCCGCATACTGATTGCTCCGAAATGAATGATTTTGCTGGTTCCTATTGGTTGTGGTCTGGAGCCAAGAAGAAATTACTCCGGTGTGAAGAGGTGGATTGATATGCCAAAATTGCATAAGGACAGAGCGGCTGACGTCGATGTAATGCAAAGAGATATATCTGTTTGCCCTGTCCTTCAGGTGTCACTTGTTGTTCCTGTTTTCAACGAAATCGATGTGGTAGGTTTGTTTGTGGAGCGGGTTCGGCGGGTTTTTGATGACAACTCTTCGCTAGGTATTGAGATTGTCTTTATCAATGACGGCAGTACTGACGGCACCTTAGAAAAACTGATAAGCCTGCAATCAGAGGACAGTCGACTCAGAATTGTCGATTTGAGCCGCAATTTTGGGAAAGAAGCCGCCCTTACGGCAGGGCTTCAGATGGCCATGGGGCGGGTCATTGTTCCAATCGATGTGGATCTGCAAGATCCCCCTGAACTCATCTGTGATATGGTTGCGCTCTGGCGCGAGGGCTATGATGTTGTACTGGCTAGAAGGATCAGTCGGAGTAATGACACTTTTGCCAAGCGCACCACTGCAAAATGGTTCTACTGGATCCATAATCGGGTCTCGGACCTGGTCCTTCCTGAAAATGTCGGTGACTTCCGACTAATGGATCGTGCCGTTGCTGACGTGCTAAATCAACTTCCGGAGACGCAGAGATTCATGAAGGGGTTACTTGCGTGGGTCGGATTTCGAACCGCGACTGTTAATTACGACCGGCCTGAGAGGTCGGCCGGATCAAGCAAGTTCAGTGGCTGGCGACTCTGGAATTTTGCACTTGAGGGCCTGACGAGTTTCAGTACCTCGCCACTGCGTATCTGGACCTATATCGGTGGAGCAGTGTCTCTGTTCTCTTTTGCCTATGGTTTGTTTATCCTGCTTCATGTGCTGATCGGGGGCGTCGATGTCCCTGGTTATGCCTCAATCCTGGTGACCGTGACTTTTCTCGGAGGGTTGCAGCTCTTGGGGATCGGAGTAATCGGTGAGTATTTGGGGCGGACCTATTTTGAATCAAAGCGCCGCCCAGTGTTCGTGGTGCGTCGCATTTACGAACTGGATCGATAATCTGTGGATCTCTCAGAAGCAGCAAACTTGGATAACGATATTTCCTCACACTGGTATTATCGGTCAAAGGCGGCAGCGCTCATACAATGGGTGACTCAAATTAATCCGACAGCTATTTTAGATGTTGGCGCTGGCTCCGCGTTTTTTTCACGATTTCTTCTGCGCCACACCGATGCACAAGAAGCTTGGTGTGTCGATATTAATTATGTCCTGGAATTCAATGATAGTGAGGGATCAAAACCGGTTCATTACCGGAAGGCGATCGGTCCGGTCAACTGTGATCTAGTCCTTATGATGGATGTGCTTGAGCACGTCGATAATGATGTAAAATTTCTTAAAGATTATATGGAAAAGGTGCCCCAAGGGACACGTTTTGTCGTAACGGTACCAGCGTTCCATTTTCTCTGGGGCGCTCACGATGTTTTTCTTCAGCACAAAAGGCGGTATTCTCTCAAACAACTTGAGAAAGTTGTGGCGGAGGCCGGGCTCACAATAGACCACAGCGCCTATTTCTTTGCCTTGGTGTTCCCCTTTTCCCTAGTCACACGTTTTGCAGCTGCTTGGTTTCGGCCCGTCGATAAACCATCAAAATCGCAGCTCAAGTTGCATCATCCGGTAGTTAATTGGTTTCTATCAGCTTGTTGTCGTTTTGAATTACCAATAATGCCGATTAATCGTCTTGCCGGATTGACCGTTTTTTGTGTAGCGACACGGACATGAACTCTCGGAGTGAGCCGTTGCGTGTGGGAAGAGTGGGACGTTTATAAAATTATGGGTCGAACATCGGGGGGCGGGAGTTCCCGGAACCCTGCATAATTTGTCCTTATTTCTGCGCATATCGAGACTGTAGGAAAATCCTACCGCTCAATGTGGTTGAAAAAGTCGGCGTCGAAATTTGCCCTCAAATCGATTTTTCTGTTCGCCGAATGACTTTACGGCACTCGAAATCTGGCTATTTTGCGATCTCTGAGGTTTTTCTACAGCCTCAACGGTAGTGATAAGCGGCGGCGACAAACTGTTCATGTTAGCACTGCAATTTGATTTTGATTTTTGTGGAGCCCCCCTGTATTTCCCGTCCGCATTCATTCGATAGTTAGGCATTTTTGTAGGGGTGCGGGGTCTTGCATAGTTGCAAATTTGGGTCATGCTTCGCAGATTTGCAATCTATGCAAGACCCTATTGCCTTCATAAACTAACGTCGTAACTCCTTTATCAATTGCCCCCCCCCTAATTTTCACGCGTTAGTTGATCCATACAGATAAATCCGTAATGGGTTAGGTGTCAAACCTACACATTTTACTTTGTCAAGAGTGTACTTGTAGCGGTTCTTGGCCACCTACTAGTTCATCATTGATAAGTCTGTCAGCATAGTGAGCAAGCTCATGTAACAATACCGAATCATTGGGGCTGGCAAAGACTATCTCTCTTGGTTTGGCTGTAATAACCAAGGCAAGGGTGGTCACCTTTCGGCAGACCAAGCCCAGTTTGTTCCGGGCCTGGTCGCCTGTTGATGGTTTATATGAGTCCTTGATCGGCCAGGGACACGTATCGATCCTCACCGATAATGATGTGATCCAGTACCCTAAGGCCCAACAGGTCGCCAGCATCCTTGAGTCTGGTGGTCAATTCCAGGTCCTCACGGCTTGGGTCGGGATTACCGGAAGGATGGTTGCGCAAGAACAACACGGCAGCGGCTGATGAGAGCAGGCATCCTTTGAATACTTCTCGTGGATGCACTATGCTAGCATTCAGGCTGCCAGATGAAACATGGTCGAGGCACAAGATGCGATTTTTGCTATCCATGTGCAGAGCCAGAAAATGCTCTTTAGTTTCGTTGGATAGGAACCGGAACAGTTCAAACACTTCCCGAGAAGATGTCACCCTTGTCCTGCCGTTGATGTAGCTGGCGGGTACTTCGTTGATTGTCAGTTTCTCCCAGACAGGTCGGATCACCTTCATCCGGATGCTCTTCGTTTGGTTACCTTCTCCGTCTACGAATAATTTATGTAGTGTCATTGATCGTCTCCCTTTAATACGAAGAGGAGCCAGGCATGTTTTCCGTGGCTCCTCTTTCGCTTGGTTATGTTGTTAAATGGTTACTGCTGCTCAGCGTCCTGTTTATTGAGGATGAAGTCAGCTGCACGCTGTGCTTGTCCTGCGGCGATGATGGCAAGCTTCTTATCGTTCTTCAGTACCTTCAGCCAACCTTGAATGTAGGCCGCAGAGTTCTCTATCGTCTGCTGTTCTATACCTGCGTAACCGCAGAGCATGGATGCTCCAAACTCAGCGACGAGTTCCTCCTGGCTGTAGTTATGGCTACCGAAGTAGTTTGGCTCAAGTATCCCTTTACGGCTCAATCGTGAGGAATGGCCAGTAGCGTGGGCCAACTCATGAAATGCTGTTGAATAGAACTCTTCCGGTGATTTAAACGCTTCTTGATTTGGAAGCTTGATACAGTCAAATGTGGGGCTGTAGCAGGCACGATCTCCACCGTACTGGATGCCAGGACTTTGTGGCATGTTACTGATGACTTGCTCAGCCTGATCAATTGGATTGAATGAGTTGGTAGGCTGTGCCTCTACAGGTGCCGTAATGCCGTCGATCTGCTCTAAGTTGAAGACATTGTATAGTCGTACCAGCGGCACTTTGCCACTGGTTGAGTTGTCGTCTTCGTCTGGTACGGCTTTTGGGTCTAGCCATTTCCAAAATACGACTGATGTCGACTTCTCTCCTTTGCGGACTTGGCCGCCCTTGTCTGCTGCCTGTCGATAGGTCAACCAGTAGGGTGAGCTGTACGGTGAACAGTTAAGAAGGAACTGATTGATACCTCGGTACGGCTTGTTGCTAATAAGGTTCTTTGCCCCCTCACTTGATGCCCAGGGTTTCTTCCAGGGAACAATCCCAGTCTCCCAATAGTTCCATGATACTGGCCGTTACTGCTCATACACATTCATAGCTAAACCTCCTTTGACAACCCAATCATCAAACAGTCATGACTTATGGGTTGCGGTTATGTGGGTAATATTTCCCAGACATATAAAGGATTCTGCTTTCATGTAGAAGCTATCAGGAGGCTGTGTAGCTGCTGATTTAACGCGATATTTTGCAAGGAGAGGGTAGTGTGGGTTTGTGTGAAAATGATCTTCTAAGGGCGGAATTCGAGGGTTTTAAATGGAGAATATTAGAATCAATAATAAGTGCAGGGGAGGTACAGCAGACAAAGAAGTGACGTGAAATAGTTAAAGTCGATGGAGAAACACGGAATCCACTTGGTAAAAATACACCTGTTGCAGTACGTAATGCAGTAATATGCTTTTATGGTGTTTCCAAAACAATAACAAAAACAATGCTATAGGCTTATTTGTTTGATGGACGCCACCTCCACCATTTGAAAAGCCCGGCTGATTATCAGTCGGGCTTTTCTTGTAATGTTACTGAGAAGCTGGCTTAGCGGTTGTTTGCTCTGTTCTCTGACAAGCAAGGAAGGGTGAGTAGTATGCCTTTAACACGAACGTTTCGTGAAACAGTCATGGTTCGCGTCCAGAGTGATCCAGTGTTTCGTAGCGAATTAATTAGCGAGGCGACTTCAGCTTTTCTCGATGGCGATATCGAAACTGGCAAAAGACTTCTGCACGACTATCTGAATGCTACTGAAGTTCTTCCTCGTATTTCCAAATTGTTGCAAAAGGACGACAAGAGTTTACGACGGATGGTTGGTCGTAAAGGTAACCCGACCGTGAAGAACTTTATTGAGATTTTGCATGCTTGTCAGTAAGAGGAGAGAATAGAATCTACCCCGCACCTGCGTTTTCCGTCCGTCTTGATTTTCGTGATAACGAAAGTGACGGGCACGCATATCCTGATTTTGCACGATTAGACCTGATCTCTACTCTACCTTTTGACAAAATGAAGGGTTTTAGGTACTAGTACTCTAGGCGCGATAATATAATCGCATGTTGCTTGTTTTGTGACTTATTTTCCGGGGTTATATCCCTGCTTCCGGAGAAGGTTAGACTTCGCTGCAGGCACTCTGACTTTTCGAGGTTGATATGTCACTGGAAAAAATCGGTAATCGTACTCCGAGTCTGTATGCTCCTAACGATGAAAAACATGACAGTGCTGAAGGTATTCCAGGTC
>JAGXHM010000074.1 GCA_024636155.1 Deltaproteobacteria bacterium | reverse complement strand
TCTTTGTGTGTATCTAGTCCGACGTATTTGCTAAACTCATACATGACCTGTCCTCCTCGATTATGGCTCTGTTCTAAGGGTGTCCAACCTCAAGAATAACCCACGTCTTCGAGGTTGGACAGGTCAATACATGATGTCTAGGAAGTAGGGACACCCTCAATGGGTGTCTCCTCTCTTGTTATAAGCGGGTTTGCGGGGTTTTTGGAAAGCCACAATCTATCAGACGCGAAAACCTCGGTTTCAGAAACTGTGGTTTCATACATTGCAGGACGTATATTACATGTCTTGACTTGCTTCTTATCCTGCCAAGATTAAAGGTGGATTGATAATGAAATTATCATTCTTCGCGATTATCTCGTTTAAATGATCTCATCTTCATCGTACATCGAATCAGTCATGAGTTCGTTTTCCATCTGTTCCATAATCGGGATTTCACCTCTCTGCTCACTGATCAGTTCGGCAATGTGGTAGAGAGCATCTCCCTGATTAACGATTGGTAAGTTGTTTTTGCCGATGATAATGCCTGAGTTATTGGCCTGAACTGAATATTCAGTACTACCAAAGGGATCAGAGATAAGACCAATAACCTCCCCCTCGGTAACAATATCCCCCAATTTTTTACGGCAGCGCAGAATTCCTCCTTCAGGAGCACGAGTCCAACGGCTAATTTGCGACCAATAAGATTTGTTCTTGGCGAGAGGGACGCTGCGTGTTGACAGTGCTCCCAAGGATCGAAGGACACGGAGAATACCTGTGAGCCCTAGACGGATAGCTAATTCATCAAAGCGCAACCCCTCTCCTCCTTCATATAGCAAAACGTCAACATCCCTCTTTTGTGCGGCATACCGTAGCGATCCTTCTCGCAGTCCAGTCTGGACAATAACCGGTGCGCCAAATGCTTCAGCCAAAGCGATGGTTTCTTGACGATTGGACGAAACCCTGATTTGGGGGAGATTGCTGCGGTTTTGTGCTGCTGTGTGCAAATCAATCCCCAAGTCGCAGCGGCTAACAATTTCCTCCATAAATAGGTTGGCTAGCTGACCTGCCAGTGAACCTTTGGCGTTACCCGGAAAGCACCGATTCAGGTCACGGCGATCGGGAAGGTAACGGGAGTGGCTGATGAAACCGAAAGCATTGACGATCGGTATGCAGAGCAATGTTCCGTGCAAACGCTTCTTAGTCATTGTTTTAATCAGTCTGCGGATGATTTCGACACCAAGTATCTCGTCACCATGAATCACAGCGCTGACAAACACTGTCGGGCCCGGGAATCGGCCATGCTTGACATACACGGGCATCGTGACTGGGATGTGGTTAGAGAGAACGCTTACAGGTAGATCAACCACTGCACTTTGCCCTGGCTCAACATTGCTTCCACCTATGCCAAAAGCGCTACGTTTAACCATCAGTTCTGGTCCTTGATCGCATATCTTCGCTCCTCTGCTGCCTCTACCAGACGTCTATGAGAGTAAGGGTTTGGGAACCTAGCTAGCATGGTAATTCTCATGCTTTGAGGCTTTCTCGTAATTGAACAGAATTAGTCAATCTTTTGGCTCATACAAAAAAGACCGACTAGGATTGACTAGCAATCTGCGTTTGTGCAGAGAAACTCTACCCAAGATCATCGGGCAAATCATTTCTGCTCGATCGGTCAATGTGACTTCGATTGGCCAAACGTCTTGTCCCATTGCCACTTTGGTTACTATTGTGGGTCTCACTTCAACGATGCCAGACGTATTTTTTATCCTACGCAAATGGTGAAGCGGTGCCTGACAGTCAATTGGATCCACACCTTTAATTAACACCCGGAACCGCACCCATTGTTCACCTTCATGACAATATGTTTCAATGTCAACGGCGTGAAGAGCCGCGGATTTAGCTCCGGTATCGAACTTTGCGATGAAGCGGGGGATATTTAAACCCGGCAATGAAACCCATTCCCGCCAACCGATAATCCTGTACCGGCTATGCGGAAAGGCTTTTTTATCTTTCTTGACAAGTACCATTTAGACGCCTCATGTCGGCAAAGCAATAAATGAAATAATTTGCACTATAGTATCAAAACTTTAGCCAATAGCAAACATAATTGCTATAATGTGATGCAGGGAACTTTAGCTTACTAAGATCGGAGGATGAAATGGATTCTGAGCAGATTGCATGTCGTTTGGTTGGCTTCTACCAAACCTCATTTGGTGGCAAGGCTTTAGGACGTTACCGAATTTCTATGAAAAACCTGCGAGAGCTTGCTGGTCAAAAACGAATGTATCCTGATGAAATAGCTGATATTGCAAGGGAATTGTATCAGAAAGGCTATATACTTATCGACATGGAAACTTTCTTTGTTGTGATCAATCAGAAAACCTTCTCTAGCTACCGCAGGGTCAATGACGCTTTAATCTCCTGATGTGAATAGGTATGCGAAAAATTTTGTGCTGTCGTATACACATCGTCCAGTTCGTTGAATTTCAGTCTTAAATGTCACGACTGCAGTACACTTGAATTATCTAACAGTACGTATCTCTTGTTTGTGCCGTTGCATTCGCTGATTTTTGTCGCGATAGCGAGGTTCGCAGCTACGGTAAAATCGATGTTAGCCTGGATGTCCTCAATAAGGTTATACGTGAGTTCGTTTCTAAAAACTGCAACCTAAGCTTTGTCTACGAAATAGGGCCTTGCGGTTACGACATTTATCGATATCTGATTGCGAAGAGGTTTGATTGCATCGTTGCTGCACCTTTAAAGATACCGAGGCAGGCAGGGAAGCGCATCAAGAATGACCGCAGGGATGCTCTTATGCTTGCACCGGGCTGGCGAGTTAACAGCGGTCTCAGCTCCTCTTGCGGAAGATGAGGCGATGCGGGATCTGACTCGTGCACGAGAAGATGCGAAATCCTTGGAGTTGCGGGCCAAGCAACGACTTCTGGCTTTCTTGCTTCGCCATGGCCATCGTTTTGCCGGACGATCGAATTGGAGCAATGCACACTTCCGCTGGATGTCTAACCTTGCCATGCCGCATCCAGCGCAACAGATTGTTTACCAGGAGCTAATTGATTCACTGAGAGAATGTAGCCAACGTGTTGAACGGCTCACCCGACAAATTCAGGGATTACTGTCTAACTGGCATAGATATCCCGTTGTGCAGTCGATCCATGCCTTGCGTGGAGTCTCAACGATCGTTGCAACCACCACTGTCGCAGAAATTGGCAATCTTCCCCGTGCCTATCTTCTTCTGTACTGGGGAGACCTGCCGGACCCGAACGCCAGACTAAGATCGGATTCCAAAACCGGAAAACTCATCTTGGAAATCCTGCCAGTCCACTGTCACTTCGATGACATGGGCTGCCGCTGGTCCCTGCCGACACCACTCAATCGCCGCATCAACAGCTTTTCGCCCCCCTTCAAAAACGACCTCAACCGAACCATCCGCACTGTTTTTCGCCCACCCAGTTAACCCCAACTGAATAGCCGTATCTTTCGTCGACTGACGAAAGAAAACCCCCTGAACGCGCCCTTTGATTTTGAGTACTGCACGCACTTTACTCATATCGACACCCCAACCAACCGTGCAAAAGAGGCTTCATCAAGAACCTCGACTCCAAGCTCCTCAGCTTTGGCCAGCTTACTTCCCGCATTCTCACCGGCCAGAACATAGTCCGTCTTCTTGCTGACGGAACCAGATGCGCGGCCGCCAGCTTTTTCAACCAACTCTTCCGCCTCTTTACGTGACCACTTCGACAGGGTGCCGGTGATCACAAAAATCTTGCCGGTTAAAGGTCCATCTTGCTCGACGACCACTTCTTCCTGTGGCTTTACGCCAGTCTGATGCAATTTTTCCAATAACAGGATTTTTTCTGGATTGCCGAAATAGTCGACGATTGATTGGGCAACTTTATCGCCAATCTCATGAATGGCAATCAGCTGCTCTATGTTGCATTTGGCCAGTTTGTCGAGCGAGGCAAAATGGCGGGCCAGAATCTTGGCTGTATTCTTACCGACATGACGAATTCCCAGGCCGAAGAGGAGCCTTGAGAGTGGCTGGGTTTTGCTGGCAGATATTGAGAGAACAAGCTTTTCAGCTAAGGTTTCACCCATGCGACCCATGGCGAACATGTCTTCTTTGCTTAAGAGATAGAGGTCGGCAACATCGTTGATCTTGCCGTGGTTGATCAGTTGCGTCAGTTGCTTTTCACCGAGACTCTCGATATCCATGGCATCGCGTGAAACGAAATGCTTCATGCGTTCAATGGCCTGGGCAGGGCAGTGTGGATTGTTGCAGCGCGGCACCACTTCTTCGGGATTTTTGTGAACCGGGGCATTGCATTCCGGGCACTCTTCTGGCAATGGAATCTGCTTTTCGTTGCCGGTACGCTTGTCCGTCAGAACTTTAACCACATCAGGAATCACATCACCGGCACGTTCGACAATGACATGGTCGCCAAGCCTCAGATCGAGTCGATCAATTTCGTCCCAGTTGTGCAAGCTGGCTCTGGAGACAGTGACGCCACTGACGACCACCGGTTTGAGGTGAGCGACCGGAGTGATGGCGCCGGTGCGGCCGACTTGCAGGCCGATGCCTTCGACGATCGTCTGTTCCCTGCGTGGTGGGAATTTAAGGGCGATGGCCCAGCGTGGTGAACGGCTGACCACGCCGAGCTCTTCTTGCAGCGCAGTTTCGTTGACTTTTACGACCACACCGTCAATTTCGAAGGGCAGGGCGTCGCGGCGTTCCTGAAGTTGACGGAAAGTGTTGATGACCTCATCTGCACCGCAAACACAGGTTGTTTCTTCCAGGTTGACGCGCAAGCCAAATTTGCGGAGCAATTGCAGCGTCTCTATCTGCGTGGAACTTTCAACCCCCTGCATGCGACCGATCCCGTAGCAGAAGATCCGCAAAGGGCGTTGTGCGGTGACCTTGGCGTCAAGTTGGCGCAAGCTTCCTGCTGCGGCGTTTCGCGGGTTGGCAAAGGTCTTATCACCAGCATCTTCCTGAGCACGGTTAAGCGTTTGGAAATCAGTCAAGCCGATATATATCTCGCCACGTACATCAAGCATCTCGGGGTAAGGGGCGGTGAGTTTATGCGGGATGTCGGTAATTGTTTTTATATTCTCGGTAATATCTTCGCCGACCAAGCCATCTCCCCGAGTACTCGCTTTGATCAGCTTGCCGCCTTCGTAAGTCAATTCAATTGCAACCCCATCCATCTTCATCTCACAGGCATAATCAAGTTCGGCACTACGGGCCAGAAAATTTTTGCGGATACTGGTGTCGAAATCGCTGAATTCCTCGGCATTTTTGGCGTTTTTTAGAGAGAGCATTGGTACGGCATGAGTGGAGGGGGCGAACTTTTCAGTGATCGGGGCACCAACTTTCTGGCTGGGTGATTCTGGCGTGACTAGATCAGGAAACGCCCATTCAATCTCCTGTAATTCGCGGAATAGAGCGTCGAATTCAGCATCGGTGATTTCCGGTTGATCCTGATTATAGTAGCGCTGGTTGTGGCGGTTGATCTCTTCGCAGAGGTCGGTGTGGCGCTGTTGGGTGAAGAGGTCGATCATGCTTGTTGCTCCGAGGCGTTGATAGTGACTATGTCTGGTTTAGCAGCCTGTCGTACTACCAATGAACTGGCTGCAAATTCGCCTGTTTGGTCCATATCCCAGCTCTTTTTCGACCAATAGCTACGGCTATTACTCTCAAGTGAGCTAAAATCTGGCCTCAAATACCCAAGTTTTCGCTTCAGCCCTGATTGTCCGACAGGCTGCTGGCAACTTTGGCAATATACCAGATTTTATCTTTCAGTGTGAGAGGGGTTTTTTGTTTTATCGCCATAGACTTCAAAGTATTGTGCCCATAAAAGTTTAGCCGATTGTGTTTCTTCCTCTTGTCGGTTAATATCCTTCAAAAGATGTATCCTCACGAAACAACAGGTGATTTAACACAGTGACCACAGACCAATGGCTACACATCCTGGGACTCTTTGTCCTCTTTGTTTGCTCGGCGTTTTTTTCCAGTTCCGAAACGGCGCTGATGTCGATGGATCGGTTGCGCGTCAAATATCTGGCCGATAAGGAAAGACCGGGCGCAAAAGCCCTGGAAAAGCTTCTATCCAGGCCCGACAATTTGCTGAGTGCCATCCTGGTTGGCAACAACGTCGTCAATATCACGATCTCAGTTTTTGCCACTGCCCTTTTTCTGGACCTTTTCGGCTCGGGTAGCGAACTGATGACAATCCTGATCCTCACTCCGCTACTGCTGATTTTCTCGGAAGTTTGCCCTAAAACTTATGCTGCAACCTACCCTGAGAAACTCTCTTTCCGAGTGCTGCATCCGATCCGTTTCTTTATGTGGTTGCTGCGCCCGGTAACCTGGGTAGTCAGCAGCATCTCGCGTATTTTGACCCACTTCATTCGTGGTGATGAACAGGCCCCGTTGATCTCCGAGGATGAAATCCGGTCGATTATCGAATTTGGCGAAGGCGCCGGGGTGGTCGCCGAAAATCAACGCCGTATGCTGCACAGTATTTTTGATCTTTCGGAAATTCGGGTGCGCGATGTTATGGTACCACGTACAGAAGTGGTCGGTATCTCAGTCGATTCCAGTTTTGAGGAAGTCGCGAAATTGACTGCCCAGGCCAGGCATTCGCGTTTTCCGGTATATGATGGCGATCTTGATAATGTGGTTGGTGTGATTCATTCGAAGGATGTGTTGAGTTATCTCGACAAGCCGGATCAGTTTTCGCTGCGGGAATTAGCTCGTCCACCATATTTTGTGCCGGAAGCTAAACCAATCGAGACGTTGATGCAGGCTTTCCGTCGCAAACACCTTCACCTTGCTATGGTCGTCGATGAGTATGGTGGCGTCGAAGGGATTTGCACTCTGGAGGACATTGTTGAAGAGATTGTCGGAGAGATTCAAGATGAGTACGACGAAGAGGAAATACTCGTCAAACCACTTGCCACGAATCTTTACATGGTTGATGGCAGTGCTGCAATTCGTTACATCAACCGGCGCTTCGGGTTAAGTCTTTCTGAAGAGCACGTCACGACCCTGGCCGGTTTTTTGCTGAATACTTTGGGGAGCATCCCTGAGATTGGCGCTACTTGCGAGGTGGGTGGTGTCCGTTTTACCGTTCGTGAAGTTGAAGATCGGCGCATTGAACAAATTGAGATGCAGATCCCTGGCTTGGAAGGTCAGGGGAGAGGTTAAGGCGATCTCTTAGCTTTCTTTCCTATCCCCCTGAAAAATAATACATTGTGTTTGTTTGGCAGTTAAAGAGTTAAAAGACTGTGTCCCAAATGGCTTTGTTCGAAGCTGTTTCTTTTTCTCCACAAAATGCTCTAACCCCTTAAAAGATGGAATTATTTCTTGACAGTGCCCCTATCGCCTACTAGTATTACCCAGAAGGTGGTGAAACGTGTAATTTAAGGCCAAAGAGGGCCAAATGGAATTCCAGGGCGTCTATTACAATTCAATCGATCCAAAAGGACGGGCGAGTATACCGGCCAAGTTCCGCGAGCAGCTGAAAGCGCTCGGCGAGAACGAGGAGTTGGTTGTTACTCAAGACCGCTGCGGAGTCGTTGCTTATCCTGTCTCTGAATGGGAAAGCTTCCTCGACAAATTCTCACAACTCCCGAACGATCAGTTCCGGGAAGACCTCTATTTTACAACAGTAACCCCATCTGCACACTGTACGTTTGACAAGCAGGGCAGAATTCAGCTGCCGCAGTCCTTGCGCGAATATTGCCGTCTTGATGCAGATGGTGCGCGTGAGGTCGTTATCGTTGGTGGCGGTAAAAAAATTCAAATTTTGAACAAAGCACGGTATCTCGAAATGCTCGCCGAAGCTGAACAGCGTCAGGTTGAGAATCGGCAGAAGCGTTTCGATCTGGGACTTTAGTTTTGACTTCGGGTGTGTTCAGGCATGTATCGGTGATGGCGGATGAGGTGCTGCGGTTCCTTGAGCCACAGCGCGGCGGTATTTACCTGGACGGCACCCTGGGTGGTGCTGGTCATGCACGGTTAATCCTTGAGGCAACTTATCCTGATGGTGTTTTGATCGGCATGGATCATGATGCTGCCGCTCTTGCTGCAGCAAAGAGCAGTCTGGCGGTTTTTGGTGACAGGGTGATTCTTAGACAGGGCAACTTTTCCGATATGGACGCTCATCTCGACTTTCTCGAAATTGATCTCCTCGACGGAATCCTTCTGGACCTGGGAGTCTCTTCTCATCAACTCGACAGCGCGGAGCGCGGTTTTTCGTTTCGAGAAGAGGGTCCGCTTGATATGCGTATGAATCCGGCCACAGGTGTTTCTGCTGCCACGGTGGTTGCCGAAGCCGAAGCCGGTGAATTGAAACGCATCTTTCGTGAATATGGTGAAGAACGTTGGGCAGGCAAGATCGCCCGAGCGATTGTGATGGATAGAGAGCAGACCCCTTTTTTGACCACCTTGCAGTTGGCCGATCTGATCAGCCGCGTGGTCCCTGCGAGCAAAGGGCCGCAACGTATCCATCCGGCAACCCGCGTATTTCAGGCCTTGCGTATACATGTCAATGGTGAGCTTGAAAGCCTGCGTGCTGGATTGGATACCGCATGGAAAAGATTAAAGACCGGCGGCCGTTTGGTGGTGATCAGCTTTCATTCTCTTGAAGACCGCATGGTCAAGCAAACTTTCCGTGCCTTGGCAACCGGCTGTATCTGTCCTCGTCGTCTTGCTGTCTGTGCTTGTGGACACCAGCCGGAAGTTCGTGTCTTGACGCGCAAAGCTGTCCGCGCCACAGAGGATGAAATAAATATTAACCCACGGTCCCGAAGTGCTGTACTGCGGGCCATGGAAAAACTTCCGGTAAAGGGAAATCAAAATGTCTGATGCAACGATTAGAACGTTACCGAAAATCAATGGGTTTACCCTTCATCGCCCGAATCTTTTGCCAGTGCTCGGCTTTATTGCCCTGTTGCTGGCGGTTTCGCTTTTCTTTGTCTGGTCGCGAGTCCAGGTGACTGGTCTTGAGTATGAAATCTCTCAGTTGGAGAGCAGCTTGCGTGGTGTGAGTCAAGAGACATTAAATCTACGTTTGGAGGCGGCCAGTCTCAGCAACCCCGAGCGAATTGAGCGAGTGGCACGAAAAGAGTTAAACCTGCGCCTGCCTTCCCCTGAGCAAATTATATCGGTGGAGTAATGAAAGAACTGGAAAAAGGTATCCGTATCCGCATCCGCCTGATCGGGGTCGTATTTATCCTCGGTTTTGCGCTGGTAGCGATGCGGGCTTTTGATCTCCAGGTCTTGCAGGAAGAACAGTGGGATGAACGTGCGGAACGGCAACATCAAAAAGTTATTCCTTTAACACCTCAGCGCGGCACGATCTTTGACAGCAATGGTGAAGAGTTAGCAGTCAGCGTCGATGTCGATTCGATCTATGCCGAGCCACGTAAATTGGAAGACCAGGCCTTGGCCGCCAAGCAGTTGGCTAAAGCTCTTGATCTCTCTTCGAAAACAATCATTTCCAAGCTGAAAGGTAACAGCAATTTTGTCTGGTTGAAACGCCAGACTTCTCCAAGCCAGAGCGATTCAGTTAAAGCGCTGAATATCAAAGGCGTCGGGATGATCAAGGAGCCACGTCGCTTCTACCCCAACTCCAATATTGCGGCACATCTCCTTGGTTTTACCGGTCTCGACCCAAAAGGTCTGGAAGGGCTCGAGCTCAAGTATGACAAGATGATCCTCGGACGCGGTGGTTATCTGGTTATGGAGCGGGATGCAATGGGGCGCGGCATGGCCACGGGATTGCCGCAGGTACAGGGCGCGACACGTGGTCATGATCTCTACCTGACTCTCGACAAAAATCTGCAATATATTGCCGAACGAGAATTGGCTGAGGGTTTGCGTAAGACAGAGTCAAAGGCCGGGAGCGTCGTCATGCTGGAGCCCTCAACCGGGAAAGTTCTGGCGATGGCCAATTACCCGGAATATAACCCGAACTCTTTCTCTCGCTACAAGCCTTCCCAATGGCGGAATCGTGCAGTGTGCGACAGCTTTGAGCCTGGATCAACCTTCAAGGTTGTTCTGATGGCGGCTGCGCTCAATGAGGCAGTTATCGACACGAAGCAGAAGATTGACTGTGAGAATGGTGAGTTCCGGGTTGGTGGTAAGGATATTCACGATCATAAACGCTACCAGAAGCTGACGCCGGCCGAGATCATCAAATACAGCTCAAATATCGGCATGGCTAAAATTGGCAAAATGCTGGAAAGAGAAGCTTTCCATAAATATATCGAGGACTTTGGTTTCGGGCAGAGGACCGGTATTGATTTGCCCGGTGAAGTTGTTGGTCTGTTGAGCTCACCGGACAAGTGGTTCGAGGTCGATCTTGCCGCGATATCATTTGGCCAGGGAATTAGTGTCACACCCATTCAGTTGACCGCCGCGGTAGCCGCAATCGCCAATGGTGGTCACCTGATGGAGCCTTACATTGTCGATCGGGTTGTTGACAGCCAGGGGCAGGTGACCCAGCAGAATAAGCCGCGCATGGTGCGCAAGGTAATCGCTCGGGACGTCGCGCAGACAGTTTCCCAGATGATGGAAATGACCACTGAAGTAGGTGGAACAGCGACCAATGCAAGGGTTCCCGGCTTCAGAGTTGCCGGCAAGACCGGCACAGCACAGAAGGTGGATGCAGTGACTGGAGGCTACTCGGCAGATAAATGGGTTACCTCCTTTGTCGGGTTTCTTCCTGCCGAAAATCCACAACTGGTTATGTTGGTTACTCTCGACGAACCGAAAATCGGGCATTACGGTGGCTTGACGGCGGCTCCGATCTTTTCCCGGATTGCTTCTCAAGCGATGCGGTCTCTCAAGGTGGCGCCGACTGAGGAGTTGCACGCTGTGGAGACTTTGCCCTCACTGGAGCAAATTATTGTTGAGGCAATGTCGTCAGAACGGCAAAAAGTACAAGCCGTGGCAACAGCGAGTGTCGCCGGCGGGCCGCAGATGCCCGACTGTGTCGGCTTAAGCTATCGCCAGGTTCTTGAACTTATGCAAGAAGAACAGTTGAACATTAGTTTCCGGGGCCGTGGTCGGGTTGTTGAACAGTCACCAGTCCCCGGGATGGCAATTCCTTACGGAGCACCCGTATGGGTGCGAATGGCACCACCATCATAATGAGTATTTATTGCTGACGGATCTTATGAAGCTATCGCAACTCCTGAAAAGCTGCCCGGTGCTACAAATCCATGGAGAGATGGAGCTTGAGGTGAGTGGTCTGCACTACGATTCCCGTCAGGTGAGGCACGGTGATGCTTTTTTCGCTTTGCGAGGGGTTGTCAGCGATGGGCACAGTTTTATCCCCAGTGCGATAGCAAACGGTGCCAGGGTGGTGTTTGCTGAAGAGATGACAGAGAACCTTGAGTCGGTGACTACGGTGCTGGTGGAAAATTCGCGTCAGGCTATGGCGCTGGCAGCTGCTGAGTTTTACGGCAATCCGACCAACGATATGAAGGTTGTCGGCGTAACCGGTACCAACGGTAAGACGACCATAACTTATCTGCTGGAAGCGATTCTGGATCAGGCTGATTTGTCACCGGCGGTGGTCGGTACGATTAATTATCGGTATGGCAGCGATCTGCGCCAGGCTCCTCATACTACACCAGAATCTCATGATTTGATGAAGCAGATTAGCGATTTTCGGCAGAGCGGTGCACGGTCACTGGTGATGGAGGTCTCATCACACGCTCTGGACCAGTGCCGTGCCGATGGCGTGCATTTCGAGGTCGGCGTATTTACCAATCTGACTCCTGAACATCTTGATTACCATCTGGATATGGAGCGCTACTTTACGAGTAAATGTTATCTTTTCAAAGAACTGCTGCCACGCGACAACGGTCGCGCAGTCATCAATATTGATGATGCCTACGGTCAGCGATTGGCGGCAATGTTACCTGGCGCTCTGACTTGCGGCCGTGACCGGAAGGCTGATGTCTATCCCGAAGATCTTGATGTCTCTTTGAAGGGGATTTGTGGCCAGGTGGTGACGCCACTTGGGATTGTCGAAATTGTCAGTCCTCTGCTCGGTGATTTTAATGTTGAGAACCTGCTCTGCGCCATCGGCGCCGCTGTTGCACTTGGCCTGTCCCCACAAACAATTTCTCAAGGCCTTGCCGTGTGTGCTGGCGTTCCGGGACGTCTTGAACTGATTGAGAATGATCGTGATGCGGTCATCCTGGTCGATTATGCACATACGGGTGATGCTTTGCGCCGAGCCATTGCAGCGATGCAGGCACTCGCCCCGCAACGGATTCTGACTGTCTTTGGTTGCGGCGGTGATCGAGATCGCAGTAAGCGGCCGGTTATGGCCGAAGTCGTTGCCCGCGGTTCCGATATCGCAATCGCAACATCGGATAACCCGCGTACAGAAGATCCAGAGCAGATTATCAACGACGTTCGTAGCGGTCTGGTCAAGGTTTATGGGCGTGAATGGAGCAAGGGTGAAGCGCAAAGTGCCGAAGACAAGGGTTACGTTGTCATTCCTGACCGCGCTGAAGCCATTCAGTTTGCTGTTAACATGCTGAGGTCTGGAGATCTCTTGCTGGTTGCCGGTAAAGGCCATGAGGATTACCAGATTCTCGGTACTGGCCGTATCCACTTCGACGATCGGGAAGAATTACGCAAAGCGCTGCAGGCAGGAGGTCAGCGATGATTCGCATGGATATGCGCGCTGTTGCCGAAATCACCGGCGGCCATTTGATGCAGAACGGCGCTTCTGTCGAGTTTCAGGGTTTTTCCACAGACAGTCGCACAGTGCAGCCGGGTGATCTTTTTATTCCGCTCCGTGGCGATAATTACGACGGACATGATTATCTGACACAGGCGATACAACGTGGCGCTGCAGCTTGCCTCAGCGAGGAGATGATCGGCGGTTTGCTGGTTCCGGTCGTGAAGGTTGCTGACACACTCAAGGCTCTGGGAGATCTCGCTGCAGCCGTGCGGCGTCAATTTGCTGGCCCGGTTGTCGGCATTACCGGAACCTCGGGAAAGACCACTTGCAAGGAGATGCTGGCGTCCATTCTGGAGCACAACGGGCCGGGGTTGAAGTCGGCAGGAAATTTCAACAATTTGATCGGCGTGCCGCGGACCCTCTTTGAATTGAGGCCTGAGCATCATTGGGCGGTTGTTGAGATGGGGATGAGTACGCGTGGCGAAATTGCCCGTTTGGCTGAAATCGCAACGCCAAATATCGGTCTGATTACCAACATTGGTGCCGGGCATCTGGAAAATTTCAAAGAAATTTCTGGAGTGGCCAGAGCCAAAGGAGAGCTCTTTATCAGCTTGCCGGCAGATGGTGTCGCCCTGATCAATACAGACGACCCGGAAATCTGTCCGTTGCCGGTGGCCAATGGCGTTCGTAAGGTTTTTTTCGGGACCAGGCAGGATGCAACCATTCGGGCGGACAAAATTATGGTTCAAAACGGATCGGTCGCTTTTGAACTGTCGATTGATGGTGTCGTGCAACGGGTCGTGCTGCCTTTGCCGGGACGCCACAATGTCTCCAATGCTCTTGCTGCTGCGGCGGCAGCTACGGTACTCGGTGTCAGATTGAAGGACATCGTAACCGGCCTGGAAACTTTTAAGCCCTGCCCGGGACGCATGGAACTTCTTGAATTTCCGGGAGATATTGTGGTGCTTGAGGATAGTTATAACGCAAATCCTTTGTCGGTACACGCTGCTCTCGACGCACTCCACGATCTCGGTTCAGTCGGTCGGCGCATCGCGGTTCTGGCGGATATGCTCGAATTGGGGCCAACTGGTCCGGAATTACATAAGCAGATTGGGGTCATTGCCGCCGAACGAACCGATTGGCTCTTTACTTATGGTGTCCTTGCAGAAGAGATCGCGCGCGGTGCTCTGGATGCGGGGTTGCCAATAGACAAGGTTTTTGTTGCCAGCAGCCATGATGAGTTAGCGGCGCGACTTCTTGAGGTGCTTCAGGCTGGGGATCGGATTCTGATCAAGGGTTCACGAGGGATGCGTATGGAAAAGGTCACTGCCACTTTGCGTACAGCAACACAAAAGATTGCCGTAAACGGCGACTGACGGAGATTAAACGTGCTCTATCATCTGCTGTACCCACTGCACACGGAATTTTCAATCTTTTATGTCTTCCGGTTTATTACCTTCCGGACGATCTATGCGGCCATTACAGCTCTTGTTATCAGCTTTTTACTGGGGCCATGGCTGATTGAAAAACTTTCGTCGTTGCAGCTGGAACAAACAATCCGGCGGTTGGGGCCTGAATCCCACTTCAAGAAAGAGGGGACACCGACTATGGGTGGCTCTCTGATTCTTTTTGCCATTGTCTTGCCGACCCTGCTTTGGGCTGATTTGACCAACATGTACGTCTGGTTAGTACTTCTGGTCACTGTCGGTTACGGCGTGATTGGATTTGTTGATGACTTGCTGAAAATTCGCAAAAAAAACAGCGATGGGTTGTCGCCACGTAAAAAAATGTTCTGGCAGATGCTGATTGCCTTTGGTGTCGGTATGATCCTGATGGCTTATCCTGGTTTCCAGACGACGCTGGCGTTCCCCTTTTTTAAAGGTGTCAACCCAGACCTTGGCTGGTTCTATGTACCGTTCGCCATGCTGGTGATTGTCGGCGCCAGCAATGCTGTCAACCTCACGGACGGCCTTGATGGCCTGGCAATAGGTCCAGTCATTATCGCAGCGGGGGCTTACCTGCTTTTCGCCTATGTGGCCGGGCACGCGACCTTGTCGAGTTATCTGCAGATCGACGGTGTTAAAGGAGCTGGCGAGCTTTCAGTCCTGTGTGGTGCCATGATCGGTGCCGGGCTTGGTTTCCTCTGGTTTAACACTTACCCGGCTCAGGTTTTTATGGGTGATGTCGGCAGTCTGTCGTTAGGTGGTGCCATAGGTACCATTGCAGTGATTACCAAGCAGGAGATCGTGCTGGTGATTGTCGGTGGCATTTTCGTTATGGAAGCCCTTTCGGTGATTGTGCAGGTGGCTTCGTTCCGTCTTTATGGTAAACGCGTTTTCCGCATGGCACCGATCCATCATCATTTTGAGCTAAAAGGGTGGGCGGAGCCGAAAATTATTGTCAGGTTCTGGATTATCAGCATCATTCTGGCTTTGATTGGCCTCTCAACACTGAAGTTGAGATAGGAATTTCGACAGCATGCAAAGAGATTATCAGGATAAGAAAATCGTTATAGTCGGCGCCGGTTCCACCGGGTGCAGTCTGGCGCGTTTTTTCTCTGCACGGGGCGCCCGGGTGATCTTGTCCGACAATCGTTCTGCTGATCGTCTCGGTAATCTTGATGAGCTGAAAGAGTCTGGTGTGAAGCTGGATCTCGATGGTCACACCCATGCACTCTTCACGGTCGCTGACCTGGTCGTTGTCAGTCCCGGTGTGCCCCTTGATATCCCGGTTTTGGATGCATGTTGCAAAGAAGGGGTTACAGTGCTCGGTGAAGTTGAAATCGCCTGGCATGAGTTGTCGGGAACCATGATTGCCATCACGGGTACCAACGGTAAATCAACGGTAACCACCCTGGTCGGCGAGATGATAAAGGCCTGGGGTGAGCAAGTTTTTGTTGGTGGGAACCTCGGTACGCCATTGATCGACGCTGTTGGCCACAATTATGACTGGCAGGTTGTTGAATTGTCATCGTTCCAACTGGAAACGATAGAGGCTTTCCGACCACGCTATGCCATGTTACTCAATGTTACAGAAGATCATCTGGATCGTTATCCGAGCATGGCCAGTTATCTGGCAGCCAAGGCGAGAATTTTTGAAAATCTGCAAGATGATGATGTCGCTATACTTAACCTGGATGATCCGTTGGTCATGCAGGCTGCTGCAGAAACTCGGGCAATCAAGGTCTGCTTCAGTAGCCAAACGGTACTGGAAAATGGCATGAGCCTGGTCGATGACAAGATCCTCTGGCGTTGGCAGGAGAGTGAAATCCTCTTTCCTGTGGATGAATTGCAAATCCGTGGTCGGCACAATCAGGAAAATGTCATGGCTGCCATGATTCCACTATTACTTGAAGGCTGCCCGGTTGAAGTCGTCTGGAACGCGGCCAAAAGCTTCACTGGTTTGCCGCATCGCATGGAGTTCCTTGGCGAACTTCGTGGTGCTTGTTGGTACAACGATTCCAAAGGCACCAATATCGGTAGTGTGGTGAAAAGCTTGTCAGGACTAAAATCACCTGTTGTTCTCATTGCCGGTGGCAAGGACAAGCAAGGAGATCTTTCACCTTTAGCTGGGCCGATTAAAGAAAAAGTTGCTCACCTGATTCTGATTGGAGCCGCCGCAGAGCGTATGGCAAAGGCTTTTGACGGTCTTGCCGAAATCCATCGTGCCAACAGTATGCACAAAGCGGTTGAGCTCGCAAATCGTCTGAGCAAACCAGGGGGGGCTGTTCTGTTGTCACCCGGCTGTTCCAGCTTCGATATGTTCAAAAGTTTTGAAGAGCGTGGTCAGATCTTTGTCCGGGAGTTTCGCGCCCTAAGTCGTCACGAGGAATGTGTCAATGGAAATTAGGCAAGGAACCGATCATTCCATGCTTCTGCTGACAGTCTGCTTGACCTGTCTCGGTGTCGTTATGGTGTTTTCTTCCTCGTCAATTATGGCGGTGCGAGATTACGGCGACAGCCTGCATTTTCTCAAGCTTCAGGGTGTCTATGCCATGCTTGGTTTCGGCGTTATGGCTCTATTGATGCGAATTGACCTTGAAGTTCTGCGTAAGGCCGCCTGGCCGGTATTGGGATTGTGTGTTCTGCTGCTGATAGCCGTTCTGATCCCGGGCGTTGGTAAAAAGGTTGGTGGCGCAGCCCGTTGGATCAAGATTGCTGGTTTTACTTTCCAACCAGCGGAATTTGTCAAAATCGGTCTGGTGCTTTTCATGGCGCACTCTCTGGCGCGCAAACAGGATAAAGTCAAAAGCTTCCGTTTTGGCTTTCTGCCGTACATGTTGATTTTGGCGGTACTCCTCGGATTGCTGCTGGCTCAACCGGATCTTGGAAGTGCTCTGACACTCGGAGTCGTGGCCACTGGCATGCTGCTGATAGCCGGTACTCGTTTGAGTTATCTGGTCAGCGTCGGCTTGATCGCTCTCCCTTTTTTCTACTTTATGATCATGAACGTTGACTACCGGCGGCGGAGGATTCTGGCGTTTTTGAATCCATGGGAAGATCCAAGTAATACTGGCTTCCAGATTATTCAGAGTTGGATTGCCTTCGGATCCGGCGGGGCGTTTGGACAAGGCCTTGGTGAGAGTAAGCAGAAACTCTTTTTCCTGCCTGAGGCACATACTGACTTTATCTTCTCCGTTATTGGCGAAGAGCTTGGTTTTGTCGGCGTGATAGTCATCGCTGCGATGTTCATGTTGCTGGTTTTACGTGGATTGCGAACATCACTCAATGCGCCAACTGAATTCAACTGCTTTCTCGCTTTCGGTCTCACCTTGCTGATCGGCATGCAGGCTTTCGTCAACATGGCCGTGGTCTTGGGCATGGTTCCAACCAAAGGGTTGGCCTTGCCGCTGATCTCGTATGGTGGAACAAGTCTAGTGACAACGCTGGCTGCAATAGGGCTTTTGCTGAACGTTTCACGTCATCTACCGGGGGAGTTGCGATGAAAATATTGCTGGCTGGTGGTGGCACTGGCGGACATCTCTTCCCGGCAATTTCACTGGCCGAGCAACTTAAGTACGAGGAACCGCAGAGTGAAGTTCTCTTTGTCGGCACTGAAAGAGGTCTGGAAGCCCGGATGTTGCCAGAGCTCGGCTGGTCTTTAAAAACTATTGAGATGAGTGGTTGGGCTGGATTGGGTTTCTTTGATCGTCTGAAAGTTCTTGGCAAGCTGGTGAAAAGCTTTGGTCAGTCGAGAACGATTTTGCGGGAATTTACACCGGATGTCGTGATTGGTGTTGGTGGCTATGCTTCGGTTCCTGTTCTGTTGGCGGCAAAAACATTAAAGATACCGTACCTGGTTCATGAGCAGAATGCCTGGCCTGGTTTGGCCAACCGTCTGCTGGGCCATTGGGCGAAAAGAGTTTGTCTCTCTTTTGCCGAGGCAGACCGGGCTTTTCACAGTAGCGCAACAGTCTTGACCGGAAACCCGGTTCGCTCGGCAATGGAAAGTTGTCCGAACCTTCCGGAAGACAAGGTCTGCTTGTTGGTGTTCGGTGGCAGTCAAGGGGCAAGGGCAATTAATCGCGCCGTGGTTGCTGCCCTGCCGAATCTCTCTGAATGGCGAGAAAAACTGGAAATCGTGCATCAGTCAGGACAACTGGATTATGAGGAAACCGTGAGAGGTTACCAGGAAATTGGCTGGCCAAATGTCGATGTTCAGCCGTTTATCGTCGATATGGCACAAGCCTATGCAAAGGCCACATTGATCGTATGTCGTGCTGGAGCTACGACTCTTGCTGAGTTAACTGCTTGCGGGCGTCCGGCGGTTCTGGTGCCATATCCGTATGCAGCTGCCAATCATCAGTCGGTAAATGCCCAGGCCATGGCAGCCAAGGGGGCAGCCCTGATGATGGAGGAAGCTGATCTGACGCCTGAGCGTCTGGCAAAGCTGGTCGGTGGCTTATTGCATGACCGGATCAGCCTTATAACGATGGCCGGTTCGGCAAAAAGATTAGCTCGTCGCGGTGCTGCTGCGCGGATATTGCAAGAATGTCGGACCGTTCTTTTGGAAGTGAGCTGAAGGGGTAAATCATGTACGGCAAGATTCAAAAAATTCATTTCGTCGGTATCGGTGGTATTGGTATGAGCGGTATTGCTGAAGTGCTCATTAATCTTGGCTACCAGGTTTCTGGGTCAGATCTTAAAGAGAGTGACCTTACCCGGCGGCTGGCAAGTCTTGGCGGTACCATTGCTTATGGTCACCGTACTGAAAATCTTGCCGAGGTGGATGTTGTGGTGACCTCTACAGCAGTCAATCTTCAGAATCCTGAAGTACAGGAAGCTAATCGGCGCAAAATTCCAGTCATCCCGCGCGCTGAAATGCTGGCTGAATTGATGCGTATGAAGCATGGCATCGCGATTGCCGGAACCCATGGCAAAACAACAACCACCAGCATGGTAGCAACGGTACTCTCCCACGGCGATATTGATCCGACTGTGGTAATTGGTGGACGTCTCGATTCGATTGGTTCCAATGCCAAGCTGGGGCAGGGCAAATTCCTGGTTGCAGAAGCCGATGAGTCGGATGGCTCTTTTCTCAAGTTATCACCCACCATTGCGGTTGTGACTAATGTTGATGAGGACCATCTCGACTATTATCGCGATCTGGATGAAATCCGCACTACCTTTATTGAGTTCATTAACAAGGTGCCATTTTACGGGCTCGTTATCCTCTGTCTTGATGATGAAAACCTGCAGGGGATGATTCCTGAAGTTAAGAAACGTCTGGTGACTTACGGCCTGACTACTCAAGCGGATTTCCAGGCGACTGAAATTGAACATCAATGTGACAGGACCAGCTTCCTGGTTCACTATCGTGGTGAAGCTCTTGGTCGTTTGAGTATTCGCATGCCAGGTCGTCACAACGTGCTCAACGCTTTAGCTGCTGTCGCTGTTGGTATGGAGCTTGACCTGCCATTTGCAGTAATCGCAGAGGGCTTTCAGGATTTCGGAGGTGTGCAGCGACGTTTTCAGGTCAAAGGTGAAGCTCTGGAGATTATGGTGGTGGATGATTACGGTCATCATCCGGTGGAAATTAAGGCGACTCTGGCTGCGGCACGTTCAGGTTGGAACAGAAGAGTTGTTGCCGTGTTTCAGCCACACCGGTACAGCAGGACCGAAGCCCTCTTTGATGATTTTACCAAGGCTTTTTACCAGGCGGATCATGTCGCCGTGATGGACGTCTATGCGGCCGGAGAAGAGCCACGCCCCGAGGTCTCTGCAGAGAAACTTGCCGATGCTATCAGCGGCCATGGGCACAAATCGTGTTGTTACACCGGAGATGCAGAAGCCACCGTTGAGCATCTGCAGGCGGTACTGCAAACAGGTGATATTGTCATCACTCTCGGTGCCGGTAATGTCTGGCAAGTGGGCGATGAACTGTTGCAGCTTCTGGAAAAAAACGGATGAGTGAAAGAGCGCAAGCGTGAGATGAGAAATATGGCGAAACGTAATGATCTGAAAAACAAAAAGATTGCCGTGCTGATGGGAGGACTCTCCGCTGAACGTGAGATCTCTCTTAAAACCGGCCGGGCCGTTTTGAAGGCATTACTTGAAAATGGCTGTGACGCAGTCGCTATAGATGTCGGTCGCGACCTGCCTGAGCAATTGCAGGCAACTGAAGCTGGGGTGGCATTCATCTGCCTGCATGGGCGTTACGGTGAAGACGGAACCGTTCAGGGAATGCTTGAGTTGATGCAAATTCCCTACACCGGTAGCGGTGTGATGTCATCAAGTATGGTTATGGATAAGGTGGTGACCAAACAGACCTTGCTCTACCACGAAATATCAACTCCGGGATTCATGGTCACCCGTGCCGGGGATGATCAAGCCGAAGTGCTGCGGCGTTGTCGTCATTTTCCGCTGATTGTTAAACCAGCACGGGAAGGATCGACAATCGGCATCAGCATTGTTCATGACAGAGCACAACTGGAAGCGGGGCTTGCTGAAGCGTTGAAGCACGACGACCTGGTCCTCATCGAAGATTTTATCCGAGGTGATGAAGTAACTGTCAGCGTCTTGAATAACGAACCGCTGCCGATTATCAAGATTGTCCCGAAAAGCGGTTTTTACGATTACGAATCAAAATATACGCCTGGGCAAACCGAGTATCTGCTGCCAGCACCGTTGGAAGCGGTTCTCTATAATCGACTCCAGGAAGTATCCGTAGCTGCATGTAAAGCCCTTTCTTGCCGGGGGGCAGCAAGAGTCGATTTTATGGTACGGGAGAGAAAGTTCTTTTGTCTGGAAATTAACACTATCCCAGGGATGACTGAAACCAGCCTGCTGCCTAAGGCTGCTGCCGAGGCTGGAATCTCCTTCAACGAGTTAGTGATGCAGATTCTTGCAGATGCCGGTTTGAATAAGTAGTCAAACAGCGGATTAAATGATGCATGACTTGAAACCTAACAAGCAAAAGAAGATCAAATCCAATCAGCGCAAGCAGAAGAAACAGCCGCGCGATTGGAAAAAACTCTTCCATCGACTGCTGCGTATCAGCATCGCGTCAGGAAGTGGTTTTTTGCTTGCGAGTGGCGCCCTGCTAACGGCACAGATGCTTCTGGAATCAGGTTATTTCGGTGTACAGCAGATCTGTGTGGAGCATCAGGCGCGAGTCAGTGAAGGCGATATCCTTGCTGCTTCAGACATTAAGATAGGTGACAGTCTGTTCGACCTTGAGTTGCACATGATTGGTCGCAAGATCGAAGAACATCCATGGATCGCCAGAGCCGATGTGGAACGATCATTTCCGGACCATGTGGTGATCCGGGTGGTGGAGCGTGAAGCGAGGGCCATCATTGATCTGGGTTATCTTTATTACGTTGATAAGGCGGGTGAGGTTTTCAAAATGCTTGACGCAGACGATCAGCTCAATTATCCGGTGATTACCGGGATTGATCGTCAATATCTACTTGATAATCCGGATCAGACTCAGAGCTGCTTGAATCTGGCACTGCAGCTTATGGATGAGCTGTCAGGTCGAACCCTTTTTAATCTGGATGATGTTTCGGAAATCCATTATGACCAACAGGAAGGGATGATCCTGCATACCAGGATCGGTGGAGTTCCGGTGCTAATGGGTAAATTGGGTTTTAACGTCAAACTGAATCGCCTGGAGAAAATCTACAATGATCTGGAGCCACGCTTGATGGCTCTTAAGTATATTGATTTAAACGTGACCGACCGCGTTATTGTGAAGGTTGATGTGAAACGTAAGGTCGGCAGCAGTTAGCTTAGAAGAAGGGTAAGGGGAGTGAAATGAACAATAAAAGAGAAAATCTGGTAGTCGGGCTGGATATCGGCACAACGAAAATTTGTGCGATTGTCGGAGCAATGACCGAAGAAGGGCTGGATATCGTCGGTATTGGTACCAGCCCATCGCGCGGTCTACGCAAGGGTGTGGTCATCAATATCGAGAGCACCGTCAGCGCAATTCGCAAGGCTCTTCAGGAAGCTGAGTTGATGGCCGGTTGTGAAATCAAGTCGGTCTTTGCCGGGATTGCCGGGGGCCATATCAAGGGAATCAACTCCCAGGGTGTGATCGCGATCAAGAATCGTGAAGTTACCAACGAAGATGTCCGTCGCGTCATTGATGCCGCTAAAGCCCTGGCGATTCCGATGGATCGGGAAGTCATTCATATCCTGCCCCAGGAATTCATTATTGATGACCAGGATGGGATTAAAGAACCACTGGGAATGAGCGGTGTCCGGCTGGAAGCTCGCGTGCATATTGTTACTGGAGCCGTCGCCAGCGCGCAGAACATCATCAAGAGCTGCAACAAGGCCGGTGTCGATGTCGGGGACATTGTTCTGGAGCAGCTGGCTTCAGCAGAAGCCGTTCTGACAGCTGACGAAAAGGACCTCGGCGTTGCCCTTATTGATATCGGTGGTGGCACAACTGATGTTGCCATCTTTGTTGATGGGGCGATTAAACATACTTCTGTCCTGTCGCTTGGGGGCAACCATCTGACCAATGACATTGCGGTTGGCTTGCGGACACCGACCGCTGAAGCAGAAAAAATCAAGCAGCTTTCAGGGTGTTGCCTCTCCTCGATGGTTGGTAAGGACGAAACGATCGAAGTGCCCTCCGTGGGTGGTCGCGAACCGCGCATTTTATCCCGGCAGTTGCTGGCAGAAATTCTTGAGCCACGGGTCGAGGAAATTTTTACCCTGGTTAATCGCGAAATCATCAAGAGTGGTTATGAAGATCTGATTGCATCGGGGGTGGTCTTGACCGGTGGCTCCGCGATTCTGCCGGGGATGCCGGAATTGGCTGAGCAGATTTTCGATCTGCCTGTAAGACGGGGAAAACCGACCGGTATTGGTGGTCTGATTGACGTTGTCAATTCACCGATCTACGCCACTGGCGTTGGCCTGGTGAAGTATGGTAGCCGCAATATGCAGACACGTAACTTTAAGATTGGTCAGGAGAATCTGTTCGATCGGGTGTCGAGGCGCATGAAAGAGTGGTTTGGAGAATTTTTTTAAAAATAGTGACATAAGTTTGTAACTTAAACCGACCGGGGCAACGGAGAAGACCGGTCACAACAATGGCGGAGGGAGTCATTATGTTTGAATTTGACGAGAATGTAGACCAGGTCGCAAAGATTAAGGTTATTGGTGTTGGTGGTGGAGGCAGCAATGCCGTCAATACAATGATTGTCGCCCACATCGATGGTGTGGAGTTCATGGTCGCCAACACGGATGCACAGGCTCTGCGAGCAAACCAGGCGGCGCTGCGCGTGCAGCTTGGACCAAAGTTGACCAAGGGGCTCGGCGCTGGAGCAAACCCGGAAGTTGGTCGCGAAGCGGCCGAAGAGGACCGGGCTCGCCTCAAGGAACTGCTACAAGGTGCGGATATGGTTTTTATTGCCGCAGGACTCGGCGGTGGTACTGGAACAGGAGCAGCCCCGGTTATCGCCGAAGTTGCCAAGGAGGTCGGCGCTTTGACAGTGGCCGTTGTAACCAAGCCGTTTGCTTTCGAAGGCAAACAGCGTATGGCTAAGGCCGCGCAAGGCGTTGAGGAACTTAAGAAGATTGTTGATTCGTTGATTCTGATCCCCAATGATCGACTCAGTGGCCTTGCTGACAAAAAAATGGGGATTCTTGATGCTTTTAAACCCGCAGATGACGTCTTGCGTCAGGCCGTGCAGGGGATTTCAGACCTGATTACCACCCACGGTATGATCAACGTTGACTTTGCTGATGTTAAATCAGCGATGAGCGAGCGTGGCATGGCAATGATGGGTATTGGTGTCGGTGAAGGTGAAAATCGTGCCGCGACAGCTGCCCAGCAGGCTATCTGTAGTCCTTTGCTGGAAGAGATCGATATCTCAGGCGCAAAAGGTGTGCTGGTCAACGTGACAGGCTCCTCAAGTATGACCATGGACGATTATCAGGAAGTGGCCAACATTATCCATGGGAAAGTTCACGAAGATGCCAACATCTTCATTGGCCTGGTTATCAACGAAGCGATGGGTGATAAAATCCAGGTGACGGCGATTGCCACCGGTTTTGGTTGCAGTTTTGACACCGGTCAGAATCCCAAATCGCAGTTGGGGCGACCCAATGTACCGGCTCCGGCCAAAATTGACCGCGATATCCCGGCATTCATTCGCAACCAGCACCAGAGTAAACCGCGCGCCAGCATGCGGATTGGTACCTACAATGAGGATGAAGAGTACGATATCCCGACGTTCTTACGTAAACGCGTCGATTGAGTAAGAGAGCATTTTCCTGACGGGCTGGTCTTGACGGCTCCGACGGCCAACTGTGGAATTTAATTCTGTGCTTGTCAAAGAGTGGGTAACCGTGTCGGTTCTCCGCCCGGCGTTTACGGTTTTCTCTATAACTCTGCGCTTGCCTTTGATCTGACTCCCTCAACTACTTTGGGCCACCTTGTGTGGCCCTTTTTTTGTGTTGGCTTGCCGGAAATTTTTGGGAACACATGAGTCCATTCTGTTTTGCGTTTGACTTGCAATGAGCCATATTGTAGAAGGTATGCTCGTCGATTCATAGAATCAAATCAGCTTGAATTGTCGAAACATTGGCATCATTGACTGTTTACTCCGGAGACAACGTATGGCTCTGTCCAAAGACCTTCTTGAAATTCTGGCTTGCCCACAATGCAAGGGCGAAATTAACCCTGACGACAATCATGAAAAGTTATTCTGTTATCGTTGCAAGCTGGCTTACCCGGTCCGTGATGGGATTCCCGTTATGTTGGTCGACGAAGCCCTGCCTCTGTCCTGAATCTCAGCTCTCTTAGAGATAGATTGAATTCTCCCCTCGCTTCACCGTACACTGTGACCAATGTCACGTCATCTGATTGAAAAATATCGACAACGCCTCGACCTGGAAACAGGTTTGCTTGCCAGCCCCTGGGGGGGGCGTCTGGCGGTTGCCCTGGTTTATCCAAATAGCTATCACCAGGGTATGAGTAACCTCGGTCTGCAGACCGTCTACCAAATGCTCAATAGCCGCGACGATACACTTTGTGAACGGTTTTTTCTCCCCGATCAAAATGATATTGATGAGCATCGTCGAACCGGTTTCCCACTCGTATCTGTTGAATCACAACGTCCTTTTGACGATTTTGATCTGATTGCTTTCTCCATCTCTTTTGAAAATGACTACTTGAATCTGCCGACTCTTTTCGAACTCGGTCGTCTGCCGCTCTGGCGTGAGGAACGCAGTGAACACCACCCTCTCATCCTTTGCGGTGGTGTCTGTGCCTTCCTCAATCCGGAACCTCTGGCTGATATCATGGACCTCTTTGCGGTTGGCGAGGCTGAAGTTATCCTGCCGCCATTGCTGGCTGCATTGCTTGACCGGGAGATGGATAACCGCAAACAGTTGCTGAGTAGTCTCTCGCAGGTGCCGGGCATATATCAGCCCGGCGGGTACACCCTTAAGTACAAGGAGTCGGGCGAGTTAGAGTTGATGACATCGTCCAAAGGTCTTCCTGCACATGTCAAACGCCAGTGGCAGAGTCAGCTCGATGACAGCCAGAGCCGGACCTGTGTGGCGACACCAGACACGGAATTTGGCAGCATGCACCTGGTCGAGATCTCTCGTGGTTGCCCAAGGGCTTGTCGTTTCTGTGCTGCCGGGTTTATCTACCGGCCGTTTCGTGAACATTCAGTGAAACACTTGCGTCACGAAATCCTTCATGAACAGCAAGCCGTCGGCAGGATCGGCCTGGTGGCTGCGGCGGTTTCCGACTATGGCGACCTGGCTGACATCGGTCGTGAAATTCTCGATCATGGTGGCGAAGTGTCGGTTTCGAGCGTGCGCATCGATGCGATCACGATCGAGCAGGTACAAGTATTCGCTGACTCTGGTCACAAGACTCTGGCTCTGGCCCCTGAGGCTGGTAGCCAGCAGATGCGCGATGTGATCAACAAGGGAATTAACGAGGAACAGATTCTCGCCGCAGTTAAACTGTTGGCAGAGGGGGGGATCCCGAATCTCAAACTTTATTTCATGATTGGGCTGCCGACAGAATCTGATGCTGATATTATCGCGATTGCAGATCTGACTCTGAAAATCCGCCAAATCTGGGAAGAGATCGGCAAGCAGCGTGGTCGCCTTGGTCGTCTTCACCTTTCGGTAAACCCTTTTGTGCCGAAGCCCTGGACGCCACTACAGTGGGCACCAATGGAGCAGCGTGGGCAGCTTGAAAAGAAATATCGTCTGTTGCAGAAACGGCTGCGGCCATTGCCTAATGTTGAGTTGAACTTCGAATCGTTACGCCACGCCGAGATTCAGGGGGTTTTTGCCCGCGGAGATCGTCGCGTTGCAAGGCTTTTGCCCTTGCTTGCCGAGGGCAGTAGTTTGAAGGCTGCTTGCCGACAGGTCGGCCTTGATCCTGCTTTCTATCTTCACCGTGAGCGAGGAGAAGACGAACTCTTTCCCTGGGACATTATCGAACAGGGTGTTCAGCGCAGGCATCTGCACGAGGAATACGAACAGGCGTTAGCCGCTCGGACAGGTTATGTCTGTCACCCCGGTTGTCGCCGTTGCGGTCTGGTCTGTTGATCTCAACTGTTCAGTAATGAGGTCCTCGCAAAAAAAACCAGGAACCACCACAAAGGCTCCAATGCGCAAAGCTAAACCACTGAATTTATGTTTTTTTATTCTTGGTGTCTTAGTGCCTTGGCAGCGAATACTTTGTTTTTGCGAAAGCATCAAAATTGGTTTGACTTAACTGTATCGTTGTTGTAGGTTTGAGACCTAAAAAGTATGACACTCTGTTCGGCCCTTTGGGCCACAGAGATTTTGCCCCGGCCTTCCCCTCCAGGAACCGGGGCCTTTTTTTATTGTTGCTCTTTTGATTGCTCAGAAGGGAATCAACCGCACTGGGGGTTCTCCTTGACAGCTGTCGGTTAACTTTGTTAAGAAAGATAGTTTGGAAAATTCTCATCCTTTTTATTTATCTTTGCTTTGCAGGAGTTGAGGCCTTAAATGAAAGATCTTAACCAGTACAGCCTGGCTTCTCGCCTAGTGCGTTTGATCACTTTTGTCGATCTGCCTATCAAACTGAAGTTCCGGCTGTTTTCTCTTGGTGTGCTCTTTTGGTTCACGGTGATGGCAGCTCTGACCGTAGTTGGTATGGTTGGCATCAACATGCGCTACGACAAGATTGTTAATCATGCCGTCCCGCAAGACAAAGTGGTGCAGAAGGTCATCCGCAACTTGCAGGCGATGACGATCGATTCCTCAAATATGCTCAAGGCTGAAGATCACGTCACGGTTGAGCGGCTGCAGGACCTCTCCTTTAAACGCTTACGCGATGTGCGTGATTTCTCCTCCGCTCTGGCATTGGGCGGGGCCGTCAACGACTACTCTCACGATTCCGGCAAACTGCTGGAAACCTTGAATACAACATCGCTCTCTATAAACCCTGAAGGAGTTTTGTATCTAAAGTCGCTAAATACCCTGCTTGATGAAATTGACGTGAGCTACAGTGATTTCTTTACGTATAAACTCCAGGTTCTGAACAAAGAAGCTCCTAACGGAGAGCACTTGGATGGTCGCTACAAAACTCTCGAAAATCATATCAGTCGAGCCAGTGAGATTTCGGTTAACTTTTCATCCAAACTCTCTGAACTTTATCACACGTCATCAACCAAAATTTCCGAGATCATTGAAGTCACCATCTTTGCGATTATTGGTGTTCTTCTGGTGGCAATCCTGCTGTTAGTTCTCTTTACCAAATGGATTGTGCAATCGCTGGCAAAGCCGATTAAGGCAATCATTGATCAGATACATGATGTCGGTACCGGTGACGTCGATCTCACCAATAAGATTGAAATCACCTCTCGGGACGAGATCGGTACCCTCTCGCAGGAGTTCAACGGCTTGATGGATACGGTCTATTCCATGAGTACTTTCAAGCGTGTGATTGAGGAAGATGCGACCCTGGAAGATGTCTATGCCCGTATCGGCGATGTCTTCAGCCGTGAGCTGAAAATCGATGATTTCGTGATCTACGAAGTCAATGATAACCAGCGTGACATGACTCCTGTCTATCCGTTGGCTCTCTCTTCCAAGGAGATGGCTTGCAATTCTGACATCCTGACCCACTGCGACCTCTGCCGGGCGAAGAAAACCAGTCATGAAATCTCGTCACTGGCTTATCCACAAGTCTGTAAGCAATTCAAAGAAGAGACCGGCAAAACTCATATCTGCCTGCCGATGATTATCGGCGGTCGTACTGGTGGTGTCGTGCAGTTCCTTTTCCATGGTGAGGGTGGCCAGGCAATTAATGTCCCCGATATCCAGTCCCGGATTTTCAAAGCTGAAACCTATATTAAGCAAGCACTGTCGGTACTCGAAGCGAAACGCCTGATGAACACCTTGCGCGAATCGGCTCTCAAGGATCCGCTGACCGGGCTCTACAATCGCCGTTTCTTGCAGGATCATGCCAACCATGTCATCTCCGGCGTGCTACGGCGCAAGAAGACACTTGGTCTGATCATGTGTGACCTCGATTACTTCAAACAGGTCAATGACCAGTACGGCCATGATGTCGGTGACACGGTACTTAAGGAAACGGCAACCCTGATTAACAAGGGGGTACGCGACACCGATATCGTCATCCGTTTTGGTGGTGAGGAGTTTATTATCCTGCTGGTCGATATCAGTCCTGGTGACGCTATTCTTGTCGCCGAAAAAATCCGCAAAATATTCGATGAAGCGAAGATCAAAGTTCCAAACGGTTCGATCCATAAAACCCTCAGCCTTGGTGTTAGTGAATTCCCTGGTGATGGCGAGGGTTTCTGGCAGTGCATCAAGTACGCAGATGTCGCCCTGTACAATGCTAAGGATACCGGCCGTAACAAGGCAGTTCGCTTCGATGAGGAGATGTGGACAGGCGATGAGTTTTAACCGGTTGTTCTGTAATTTAAAAGCCCCCACTGAAAGCGGGGGCTTTTTTCGTTGTTTGCCGGTCGCTTTCATGGCGAACTGGTTATTCCTCGGCTATACTTTCCCAATATCCTTTTAATAGATAAATGTACGAACGATAACTTATTGATATCAGATAGTTGCAAAGGAGAGCAAAATGACTGATGCAAACTTGCTTTTGCAAAAAGATGGCGCGCTGGCAACGATTACTTTCAATAATCCCAAAGCCCTCAATGCCTTGACCGTAGCCACCTTCTACGGTATGGAAACGCTGCTCGATGAACTGGAACAAGATGCTGATGTGCGCGTGGTGATTCTTACCGGTGCCGGCGATAAGGCTTTTATTGCTGGTGGCGATATTTGTCATTTGGGCACCCTTGATGCTGATGGTGCTCGAGAATTCGCCCTGTTGGCTCAGCGAGTCATTGATCGGATCGAAGCCTTTCCCAAGCCGGTCATTGCCGCTATCAACGGCTATGCTCTTGGTGGCGGCTGCGAGCTGGCGATGGGCTGTGATGTCCGCATTGCGGCAGATTCGGCAAAGTTTGGCCAGCCCGAAGTAAAACTCGGCATCATACCCGGCTTTGCCGGAACCCAGCGCCTGGCGCGCCTGGTCGGCAAAGGAAAGGCCAAGGAGTTAGTCTTTACCGGTGAGATGATCGGTGCTGAAGAAGCTTGCCGGATCGGGCTGGTCAACCGCGTCGTGGCCAGGGACCGGTTGCTGGAAGAGGCACGGGCCATGGCACTGAAGATGTGTGACAATAGTGCCTCGGCAATCAAGTTTGCCAAGGATGCGATTGATAACGGTCTGGAGATGGATTTTGCTCACGGTGCACGTTATGAAGCGGATCTTTTTGCACTTTGCTTCACGACCGCAGATTGTAAGGAAGGAATCAGTGCCTTCATGGAGAAGCGACTTGCCAAATTCTAAGCTGCCAGCTAAAAAATCGAGGTCTTGGTTGTTGAGTGGCTTGTTTCTGATTCTGTTTTTTACTCTTCCAGGGAGAGTGCAGGCGGAACAGGACTTGGGTGTTCCTGATCAGTCGGGAATTCTCAGCGTGCAGGTTGAGAATGATATGTGGGGTAACGGCACCGACCGGCACTACACCCATGGAACCCGGATCTCTTATCTGTCCAGCGAGGAAACCCCGGCCTGGCTGCAACGGGCCGCTGCCTTTGTGCCGGTATTCAGCCGACGTGGGCATCTGCGCACCAGCTATGCCATAGGGCAGAGTATCTTTACCCCTGAGGACATTACTCGCAAGGACCTTATTGAGGATGAACTCCCTTATGCCGGGTGGCTTTACGGTGCGATCGGCTTGATCTCAGATCACCGTGTGCGCGACGGCAGCCTGCGCTCGGGGCGACTTGATTCTCTCGAGTTGAACCTTGGGGTCGTCGGCCCGTCAGCTTTAGCGGAAGGAACCCAGTCGTTTGTGCACAAAGTTGTCGATGCTCCGCAGCCGCAAGGTTGGCGGAATCAACTGCGCGACGAACTTGGTATCATGCTGATTTACGATCGGCAGTGGCAGGCCCAGTATGTCTCTGAAGTCTATGGAATGGGGGTTGATCTGACGGCTCATGTCGGCGGCACTCTTGGCAATATTATGACCAGCCTCTCCTGTGGCACCACCTTGCGCTTTGGTCGTGACTTACCGAGCGATTACGGCCCACCCTCAATTCGACCGAGCTTGCCTGGCTCAGGATTCTTCCGACCGACTCGGGACTTTGGCTGGTACATCTTTGCCGGAGTGGAGGGTCGTTATGTTGCCTACAGTATTTTCCTTGATGGCAACACCTTTCACAGCAGCCATAGCGTTGATCGTGAACCATGGGTCGGCGATATCCAGGTCGGGCTGGTTCTAACCTGGGAAGATGTCCGCCTCAGTTTTACCAATATCTTTCGTAGCGACGAATTTGCAGAACAGAAAACTTCGACCGAGTTCGGTTCGATCAGTTTATCGTTACGCTTTTAAAGCTGAATCAAGAGAAACAACAGGGGCAGGCTGGCAAAGGCGAGTAAAATACCAAGCCCAGCCATGGCGACGGCCAACTCCACACCTATCCCAGCGGCAGCTGCCAGGGCACAAGCGGTCACCATCGGCGGCATGCCAGCCTCGAAAATGGAGATGTCGGCGGCCAGGCTGTCCAGACCAAAGAGTCTACAAACGGCCAAGGCGACCAGCGGTGCGATCATCAGTTTGATGGCGAGACCGGAGCCAAGCGGCTCAAGGGTGCTCCGTTGCAGGCGCAGTTTCATCTGAAAGCCGATGGCGGTCATAACCAGGGCGGTCAGCGCCCCACCCAGATCCTGCAGTGTATTGACGACCACCTGCGGATAGCTCCAGTTGCGCAACGCCAGGCCGATCAACAGGGCCGTGGTTGGCGGGAAGAGCAGGGCGCGTTTGATGATAGTCGGCACGTTGCTCCGCTCACCGCTGTATATGGAAAGGACAACCGCGCCGTAGCTGGCAAAAATCAGCATGGTGCCGAGCTGATCGTAAAGGATCAAATGCGGAATGCCAGCCTCGCCGAAAAAAGCTCTCACCATTGGCACGCCCATGAACGAGGTGTTGCCGATCGGTACGACCAGAAGCAGTACGCCGGTTGTTTCCCGCGTCCACTGCCTGATCCGGGACAGGATTATGACCAGGACGATCGAGAGCAAAAGCATGCACCAGGGGACGATGGCGGCAATTACATTTTCAGCGGAGAGGGTGAGCTCAGGGATCTTGAGCAGGATGACCGCTGGCAGTGAAACGTAGAGGGCGAACATGTTGAGGACATGGGCTGTCTCGTCCGGAAATGCTTTGAGACGTCGGAACAGGACGCCGAGCAGCACGAAGAAGCCGATCATGATAAAGTTTGTCATCTGTCAAATCCATCGGTAGCGCAAGGACAAGAATGATTTCCTAGTCTTCACTACCAGCTTTTACCCATGATTGCAATCGTGCGAGTTGATTGCACCGTAATCGACATGCCAAATGATCTGGCCCATGATTTGATCTTGCCATTTGCAGACTTTACGGGAAGAATATAGTCCTTGACCATCTGCCATCCTTTGCCCTTGAAGCGCACTCGCCTGGAGGATTGCCCGTGAACAATCTGTTGTTTGAACGTACCACTTCTATTTACAGCTGCCCGCTGATGACCAAAAAACTGCTCCGCCAGAAGCACTTACTACAGCCAGGAGGAATTTGAAGTGTTAGCAAATCAGAGTATTAACTCGATCGAGTCAGTCCTTGATCTTGCCGTCTGGTTGGAGAAACATGGCCAGGTTTTTTATGAAAAAGCCCGTGATGTTGCAACTGATCCAGAAGTTGCAGCACTGTTCGCAACTCTTGCCGCCGAGGAAGGCAAGCATTGCGCAATTTACACGGACCTTTACCATCTCTATACCGGCAAGTCCGGTGAGGGGGAGGAATTACTCGGTGAATACGGCAAGTTTATTCAGTTGCTGATTAATGAAATTGTCAAGTCACTCGACTTCGAAGACGTGTTGAACCACGAAGAGCTGATCAATAGAGCGCTGCTGTTCGAAAAGAACACGCTCCTTTACTTCGCAGAGGTCAAGCCGTTCTTCCGCGGCAAAGCCGGTTCACTTATTGAAGCGATCTGCCGGGAGGAAAAGCGGCATATTCAGCGATTACTGGAGCGCAGGAACCAGTTGTGGGAAAACTCAAAATAGCGTTCAGTCAGAGACTCAGAAGGAATTTTATGCTTTTGGATATGAACAGACGAGAGTCTGGGATTGTCGCCTGGGCAGATGTTGAGAGTTTTCTCGCGGGCGAGCAGTATCGATGAAATGAGCGCTCAATGTGAAGTCTCTTGTTATAAATTAAGACAAGACTTGTTATCAATCAGCGAACCTTGTAAGATTACCGCTATAGATTGAAGCCTGATTGTGAAAGGAGTCCTGATAATGCATAGAAAACGTCTTCTGTTTTATCTCCCTTTTGTAACAACGTTGTTGTTCACCATGTGCTTGACTGCAAGTGCTGCAACTGCACCGCGCATCTCCACTGATGAACTTAAATCGCAGCTTGGCTCGGCTGAGCTGGTCGTGCTTGATGTGCGCGGTAACTGGGATTGGGTTAAATCCGAAAAGCAGATTGTCGGAGCGGAGCGTGTCAACCCGGGTGGAGCGACTCAGTGGGCCAGCAACTATTCCAAAGAGAAAACAATCGTTCTCTACTGCACGTGAGTGAATGAGGCGACCAGTGCCAGTGTGGCACGGACATTGATGGAAATGGGGTACAGTAAAGTTTATGCACTCAAAGGTGGTTGGGCCGAATGGGAGAGCAAGGGTTATCCGGTGGAGCCGAAATAGTTTCTGTCAGGAAACCGCCTTTTTTCGCAATCTCGGCGTCAATCTGCGCATTTGATTGTGCGGCGTAAAGTGCTACGCCTCCGCTCAAATATTTGATTTCCTTGACCTTGCGAAAAATTGCTGGTTTCCAAATCAGAAACTTACACGGCACCCATCCGAAGTTTCCGGATGGGCACTAAATAATCTCTGCCTGAGGAAATCTGTTTGAACGAGTTGTCATGAGCAAAAAGGGGCCTCCTGTATGGGGCTCCTTTTTTATTCTCTGCAGCCGCGCGTGAACAGTGTATTATTTATCATGCAAATTTTGCTACTCTGATTGATTACCAGTCGAACTTGATGGTTTATGGCTCTGGAGGTTGTCCCGCTGCTTTGGAATTTTAAAAGGGTGGAGAATGCGATTAATATAACTATTTCAGTGCTATTTGTTTTGTGTTAAAAATAAAGTAACTTTTATAAGGAAGACAATCCATGAGTGCACAAACCCTTTACGATAAACTTTGGGATCGTCACCTGGTGCGCTGTGACGATGATGGTACCTGCCTGCTCTATATCGATCGGCATCTGGTCCATGAGGTGACCTCACCTCAGGCTTTTGAAGGTTTACGTCTCGCAGGACGTCTCCCTTGGCGGTCAGGGGCTAATATCGCTGTCCCGGATCACAACGTTCCGACAACGGACCGCACTATAGGCATCTCTGATCCCCTGTCACGAATCCAGGTTGAAACACTGGATGCCAACTGTGAAGAATACGGCATCACTGAGTTTGCTATGAACGATATCCGCCAGGGTATTGTTCATATCATTGGACCTGAGCAGGGCGTAACACTCCCCGGCATGACAATTGTTTGTGGTGATTCCCATACCTCGACCCACGGCGCTTTAGGTACCCTTGCTTTTGGTATCGGGACCTCCGAGGTCGAACATGCGTTGGCGACTCAATGTATCATCCAGAAGAAGGCGCGTAACATGTTGGTCAGTGTGGATGGTCAGGTCGGGCCGGGCATTACAGCGAAAGATATCACGCTCGCGATTATCGGCAAGATAGGCACTGCTGGCGGTACCGGATATGTCATAGAGTATGGTGGCGATGCGATTCAGGCGTTATCAATGGAAGGGCGCATGACGGTCTGCAATATGTCAATTGAAGCTGGAGCGCGCGCCGGCATGATTGCCGTTGATGACAAGACGATCGATTATGTCGAGGGCCGTCCCTATGCACCAGGTGGAGCGCTCTGGGGTCAGGCAAAAGCTGACTGGCAATCGTTACACAGCGACCCTGATGCTTATTATGATCGTGTCGTGCACCTTGATGCGGCTACAATTCAACCACAAGTGACTTGGGGGACTTCTCCCGAGATGGTCGTTGCCGTTGATGGCTCTGTTCCTGATCCCGAAGAGGAATCGGATCCAGTCAAACGTGAAGGTATGCAGGCTGCCCTCGCCTACATGGGGCTTGCCGCAAAAACTCCGATCACTGAGATTTATCCGGACACGATTTTTATCGGCTCTTGTACCAATGCTCGAATTGAAGATTTACGCGCGGCTGCAGTGGTTGTTAAGGGGCATAAGCTGGCTGCCAATATTAAGCGAGCCATGGTTGTTCCCGGCTCAGGTCTGGTCAAAAAACAAGCTGAAGCCGAGGGTCTCGATACGATTTTCAAAGCAGCTGGATTTGAGTGGCGCGAACCGGGCTGCTCCATGTGCCTCGGTATGAACGATGATCGTCTCTCTCCGAAGGAACGTTGTGCTTCGACCTCGAACCGTAACTTCGAAGGCCGGCAGGGCCCGGGGGGCCGCACTCATCTGGTCAGCCCGGCTATGGCCGCTGCTGCCGCCATTACCGGTCACTTTGTCGATGTCCGCACTCTGGAGGTTTGACCATGGACGCATTTAGTACACTGAATGGACTGGTAGCGCCTCTGGATCGCTCTAATGTTGATACGGACGCCATTATTCCGAAACAGTTTCTCAAGTCGATTAAGCGGACCGGTTTCGGCCCCAACCTTTTTGATGAATGGCGTTATCTGGATTATGGTGAGATCGGTACGGACTGCAGCAAACGTCCTCTTAATCCCGATTTTGTCCTAAACCAGAAACGCTACCAGGGTGCGCAAATCCTTCTCGCGCGCGAAAATTTTGGCTGTGGCTCTTCTCGCGAGCATGCACCCTGGGCTTTGCTTGATTATGGATTCCGGGCTGTTATTGCACCAAGCTATGCGGATATTTTTGCCAATAACTGTTTCAAAAACGGTATCCTGCCGATCGTTCTTTCTGCTGAAGCAGTCGTCACCTTGTTTGCAGAGGTTGCAACCGCTCCTGGTTACCAGTTGAATATAGATCTTGAAAAGCAACAGGTGACAACGCCCGCTGGCGTTGTATTTGACTTTGCGGTCGATGCGTTCCGAAAAAAATGTCTATTGCAGGGGCTTGATGACATCAGCCTGACGCTGGCGCATGTTGAAGAGATCAAAGCCTTCGAAGTCAGGCGGAAGATTGACGAACCGTGGCTCTTTGGTCCATGAGCTTGTCGCTACCAAGACTCAAAGACACCAAGTAACAAAGATCGAGTCTGGTTGTTTTGCTTAGAGCCCTGGTGCCTTCGTGGCTAAACTTTGTTTGCTATAAACCAGAAATTTAACCGCCATTTTAATAGAAGAGGTTGCAATGAAAGGAACAGAATTGATTTTGAGGGCACTCCACGCCAAAGGTGTGAAATATATCTTTGGCTACACGGGTGGAACGATCATGCCGGTGATTGATGAAATGGGTAAGCAGCATGATCTGTTTACCTTTGTCATGCCGCGGCACGAGCAAGGCGCGACCTTCATGGCTCAGGGCCTGTCGCGCGCTTCGCTTTCGACAGACAATCCTCAGATTGGCGTCTGCATGTCGACCTCGGGGCCAGGTGCCATGAACCTGGTGACCGGCATTGCTGATGCACACATGGACTCAGTACCTATTGTTGCAATCACCGGGCAAGTCGCAACGGGAGTCATCGCGACCGACGCCTTCCAGGAGAGTGATGTGGTTGGCGTCATGATGCCGATCTGCAAGCAGACTTACATGCCTCTTGCTGTGGACGAAATCGAGAAGACAATTCATGAAGCGTTCTATGTGGCGACGACCGGTCGCTTTGGGCCTGTGGTTATCGATATCCCCAAAGATGTTCAATTACAAGAGACGGCGAAAAAATACAGCTTTGATCTCAAAAAATACCAGCCGCGACTCCCTGGATTCTATTATCACCCATCACCGGAACGCGATGTCTTGCACAAAGCCATTGAGCTGATAAATCGTAGCGAGCGGCCGGTTATGTTCTGTGGCCATGGCGTGATTTCCAGTAATGCCGGCGAGATGTTGCAGGAGTTTGCTGAGAAAACCAATATCCCTGTAGCCTTCACCCTGCACGGATTGTCAGCGATGCCAATTGATCACCCCTTGAGCCTGGGAATGATGGGTATGCATGGCACCGTCGAAGCAAATCGAGCGGTCATGAATGCTGATCTGATCATCAGTTTCGGTATGCGCTTTGATGACCGGGTGACAGGCAAGTTGAGTGAGTACGCGAAAAATGCAGATGTGATTCATGTGGAAATCGACCCATCTGAACTTGATAAAAACGTCGCGACCTCGGTTGCTATTAATGCCGATGTCGCGCGAACCTTGCATGTCATCCTGCATGACCCTGAGTTGACGAGTAAACCACGAAGGCGTTGGCTGAAAGAAATTGCAGAGAATCGAAAGATCACTTTGGCCGAAGCTGAAAAAGAACTTTCCGTTGGCGTTGGTGACGATGGCAAACTATTGATGAAGACAATTGTCAGCCGCTTGTCAACGATCACGGAAGGTAAGGATATTATTGTTCCCGATGTTGGACAGCATCAGATGATGGCTGCCCGGTTCTACAATTTCCAGACCAATAACAGTTGGTTCTCCTCTGGTGGCGCTGGCACCATGGGCTGTTCCCTGCCGATGGCAATCGGGGCCAAACTGGCGCGTCCCGATGAACGGGTCTGGTCGATCAGCGGAGATGGTGGCTTTCAAATGAACATTCAGGAGCTCGGCACGATCATGGAGCAGGGCACGGATGTCAAAATCATGATTCTGAACAACGGCTACCTCGGTATGGTTCGGCAATGGCAGACACTTTTTTTTGATGGTCGCTATGCCGGCACACCGATGTTAAGTCCGGATTTCGGATTAATCGCCAAGGCCTATAATATCCCCTATCAGAAAGTTACAGAGCTGGACAAGGTCGATGCGGCGATTCGTGCTGCTGCTGAGCATGAGGGTGCTTACCTGCTTGAATTTATCTGCGATCCTTCTGAGGTTATCTTGCCGATGATACCGGCCGGGGGTGGCTTTGGAGATATGATTGTGTCGCGGCAGAAGGCCTAGGCGGACTTTAGCCACCAAGGTACAAAGACTCAAAGAAAAACAGGTCGGTTAACTTCGTGCCTTGGTCTCTTGGTGGCAGGTTTGGACTTTTACAAAATTAATGTTCAGGGGATGAAATATGACAGTCAAAAAAATGAAAAGACGGGCCATCCTGGCCTTTGTGCAGAATAAACCAGGCACTCTCAATAAAATTTCCATGATGATCCGTCGCAAAATGTACAACGTCGACACCTTGACTGTGTGCAAAGCCAAGCCACTGGGTGTCAGCCGCATGACGTTTACGTTGCGCGAAGACGACGAGGCCAGAGTTCTCCAGCTGATCCGCCAGCTGGAAAAGTTTACCGAAGTCATTCGCGCCAAGGAGCTGGATCCTGACACGAGTTACTGGCGTGAAGTGGCCATCATTAAATTTGAGCTGGGCAAGAAAACTCTCGAGAAACTCCAGAAGACATACCAGTTCGAAATTCTCGACAGCCAGCCCCATGATATCCATATCATCCAGATTGCCGGACCGACCGACCGCCTTGATCGCTTCCTCGAAGATCTCGGCGCCGAGCACCTGATCGAGATTGCCCGGACAGGTGTCACCGCTCTGGATAAGTAAATGGCGTCGCAAAAAGTCCGCTCAACTGCGTTATGGTATCTTTTCAGGACTTCGACATACGTGCGTATGCCTTCACCCCTGAGAAGATGCCAAGCCTTGTCGAACGAAATTTTTGCTTAGCCATTGTGAGAAGGGGAGAGAATGAAGCGTCGCAGTGAGGAAATTACCGGCAGCAAGAACACGGGGAAGTGGGTCGAGCGCACCGCTGCACGCACTATGCTGCGGGCCGTGCGTTTTACCGACGATGATTTTGATAAGCCGATCATTGCTCTGGCGGTACCGTACACCAATGGTACGCCGTGCAACGACCATGTCAGAGCACTCGGCGATCTTGTCCAGCAGGCCATTGAGGCTGCTGGCGGCAAGGCGATTGTGTTCGGTACGCCGGTGGTTTCAGATGGCATCTCGATGGGCACCGAAGCCATGAAGTATTCTCTGGTCAGCCGCGAGGTGATTGCCGACAGCATCGAGTTGATGACAGAAGGCTACCGGGTTGATGCCGTAATTACCCTGTCCGGCTGCGACAAAACCATCCCCGCCGCTTTGATGCCTATTGCGCGCAATAACCTGGTCGGATTGACGCTCTATGGAGGCAGCATCCTGCCCGGTGAATACCGTGGCCAGGCGCTTAATATCGTCAGCGCCTTCGAGGCGATTGGTGCCCACTGCGCGGGTAAGATCGACGCTGAAGAGTTGCACGCAATCGAGTGCCGAGCCTGTCCCGGCGCTGGCTCCTGCGCCGGCATGTACACGGCCAACACCATGGCTTCGGCGATCGAAGCGCTCGGTATGAGCCTGCCAGGAGCGGCCTCCAATCTCGCCGTTGATGAAGGTAACGTCATCTCTGCAGATAAACGTGAAGATTGCGCACGTGCTGCGCAAGCAGTCGTAGCGCTGCTGCAGTCAGGATTGAAAGCCCGCGATATCATGACCCGCAAGGCGTTTGAAAACGCGCTGACCGTGGCCTGGGCGTTGGGTGGTTCAACCAACGCCGTCCTGCATTTGCTGGCGCTGGCTCATGAAGCCGGAGTCGAATTGACCCTTGCCGATATCGAGCAAGTGACTGCCAGGGTACCCTTGCTGGGCGACTTCAAACCGTTCGGCAAGTACGTGATGAACGATCTGCATAAAATCGGTGGCTTGCCCATGGTGATGAAAACCCTGCTGGATGCTGGTTTCCTGCATGGTGATTGCATGACGGTAACCGGGCGTACGCTGGCCGAGAACCTGACTGACGCTCCTTTCCGACCCGAAAATCAGGATGTCATTTATAGTCCGGACCACCCCTATGCTCCGGCTAACAAACATATTCGCGTCCTGCGCGGCAATCTTTCTCCCGAGGGCTGTGTCTTGAAGCTAAGCGGCAAGGAGATGATCCGTTTTACCGGCCCGGCCCGGGTCTTCGATCGGGAAGAGGATGCCCTCGAAGCCATCCTGGCTGGCAAAATCTGCGCGGGAGACGTGCTCGTGATCCGCTACGAAGGCCCCAAAGGCGGCCCCGGCATGCGCGAGATGCTTTCCCCCTCCGCGGCTTTGATGGGCGCTGGCTTGGGCAAAGATGTGGCTCTGGTGACTGATGGCCGCTTTTCCGGCGGCACCCACGGTATTATGATTGGCCATGTCTCTCCGGAAGCCCAGATGGGGGGAGTCATTGCCGTGGTGCAAGAGGGCGATCTCATCGCGATAGATCTTGAACGCGGCGAATTAAATCTTAAACTTGACGATGTCGAGATTGCCAGACGCTTGGCTTTGTGGCGGGCTCCACAACCGAGGTACGCCCGGGGAGTTCTTGCAAAATATGCCACGTTGGTTTCATCGGCCTCTCGTGGTGCAGTGACCAGCTGATTGATACGAAGCAACTCTCAGATAAAGGTCGCATCAGGGGCACTTCAGGCGCTCCGTTACCGGTAGCGTCGTTGCCGTACGGGCGTCACGTTTGCCCATCCAACCGTGACGCCCGACTTCTCAATCCCGTCTCGTTATTCAGCAATTCTCATCGCAGTGTACAGCAGGCTGTCCTGTCGCTTGATGAGCAGCCTCAGGACTGTCGCTTTTGCCGCTTGCTCCGTTGCGTCATGAAAGGCTTGTAAATCCTCCGTTTGCCTGCCGTTGACCTCCAAAATGATATCGCCAGAATGCAGACCGGCTTGATCGGCCGGACTCGCCGGTTTGACGTCTGTGATCAGTATGCCACTGGTTATATCGATTCCATACTTACGGGCTGTGGCGCTGTCGATCTCCTCAAGGGCCAGGCCGAATCTGTCGAGGGCGTTGTTGCTGGCGCTGAGTTGGCCCTCGGCATCTGTCGCGGCCATTTTCGCGATCGTGATGCCGATGTTGCTGGTCTTGCCGTCGCGCAGAATCTGTAATTTTGCCTTTTGGTTGACCGGCATTTGAGCAACCAGACGTGGCAGGTCGTGCATCTCCTTGATCTCTTGGCCGTCGAAGGAGAGGATGACATCGCCGCGCTTGATACCGGCTTTCTCCGCTGGTGAACCTTTGATGACTTCAGCAACGAGCGCTCCGCTTTCTTGCTTGAGGCCAAAACTTTCGGCCAGCTCGGGAGTCATCTGCTGGATAGAAACACCCAGCCAGCCGCGCGTTACCTGGCCACTGGTGCGCAGTTGCTCTAAAATGCTTTTGACGGCATTGATCGGGATGGCAAAGCCGATACCTTGCCCTCCGGCGATGATCGCTGAGTTGATGCCGACCACTTGCCCTTTGGCATTGAAGAGCGGGCCGCCGGAATTGCCCGGATTGATCGACGCGTCGGTCTGAATAAAATCATCGTAAGGGCCGGCACCAATAACCCGGCCTTTGGCCGAGACAATGCCGGCAGTAACGGTCTGCTCGAGGCCGAAGGGATTGCCGATGGCCATCACCCATTCGCCGACCCTGAGGCCATCGCTGTCGCCGAGTTCCACCGCAGGAAGCTCCCCTTCAGCTTCGACTTTGAGCAGTGCCAGATCAAGTTTCTGGTCGGCACCCTTGACGGTCGCCTCGAAAGTCCGGCCGTCACTCAACTTGACCTTGATTTCGTCGGCGCCGGCAACGACATGCTCGTTGGTGAGGATGTAGCCATCCTCGGAAATGAAGAAGCCAGATCCCATAGAATTCTGTTTGTGCGGTGGTCCGGGCTGACCGTTGAAAAACCGGCCGAAGAATTCATCGAAAGGGCTGTTGCCGGGGCCCATGCGCGGAATTTGTCTTTGGGTGACGGTCCTGGCCGTGCTGATGTTGACCACAGACGGTTTGTTCTGTTGGGCAAGTTGCACAAAATCAGGTAATTCTGAAGCCGAGGCGTATAGGCTTAAGAGCAGGACAAGTCCAAGGGCCAGAAAGGTGACTCGATATAATCTGATGTTCATTGAATCCTCCGTACTCGTTTATATGTCATGTTTCGGTTATCTCTGCTTGATGAGTGTGCTCAGCTGGATCGAGGCAGGCTGATTGTCAGCTTGAGACCTGGCTGATTGTCATTCAATACGATCTGGCCGTGGTGCAGCTTGATGATGGCGGCAACCAAACTCAGGCCAAGGCCGTTGCCCGGGGAAGAGCGGCTCTCCTCGAGGCGGAAAAACCGCTCAAAGACTTTTTCTCTGGCTTCGGGTGGGATTCCCGGTCCGCTGTCGGTGATAGCGATCTGTAGCTGATTGGGCTGGTCATGCATGCTGAGCTGGATCTTCCCCGCTGACGGCGTGTACTTGATGGCGTTATCCAGAATGTTGGCCAAGGCCTGAAAGAGCAGGTCACGGTCACCGACGATCGGTTTGGAGGAGCCCACCTCGGCCAGGAAGGACTGCCCCTTCTCCTCACTTAAGGGTGCATAAAGTTCCATAAGATCTTGCAGCAAGGCGGTCATGTCGACGTCCTTGAAGTTGCCCCTGCGTCCCCCGGATTCAACTTCGCTGATACGCAGCAGAGCTTTGAACGTTGTCAGCAAGCCGTCGGCTTCGCCGATTGCCTGGTCGAGTAATTCTTCGTGGCGTTCGACCGGATTCTCCTTCTGGCGCAGCATGTCAAGGCGGCGGCGCATGCGGGTCAATGGCGTTCTCAGGTCGTGGGCGATGTTATTGGTGACCTGTTTGACCCCCAGCATCAATTCCTCGATCTGATCGAGCATCCGATTGAGAATATCGACCAACCTGTCGAAGTCATCATCTCCCCCGGTTCGCGGAATGCGCTGTGCCAGGTCGCCATCCATGATCTGATGGCAGGTCGAGTTGATGACTTCGATTCGATGCATCATGGTACGACTCATCATGACACCGCCGGCCAGCGCCAGTACAATCGTGATCAACATCCCCCAGAACAAGGCTTCCCTGATCAGATTCTGGATCTCCTCCAGGTCGTGGACATCGCGACCGACCAGCAGATGGAAATCGCCGCTTAGCAGGAACATCCGAGCTAAGCCCTTGTTCTGCTCAGGCTCATCGTTGGGACGGCTGATGGCAAAGGATATCCACCCCTGTTCGGACGGCTTTACTTCCGGCCAGTTCCGAAGGTTGCCGATGATCGGTTTGAATTGTGGATCGGTAAGCAGATAGAGGGAGTTGCCGGATTTCTGGCGGGAAAGCCGCTCGCTGATAACCTTGCTCAGTCCGGGCAGCCCCGACAAGTCATAGCGCTCGGCAAGCCCGGTGATCTCGGCTTCGATGGTGGCCTCGGTCTGACGCAGCATGTAGCCCGCCGTGGACCAGTATATGAAGCCGAGCAGCACCAGCACCGACAGGCTGAAGAGCAGCATGTAAATCACCGCCAGCCGGAATGTCGAGCTCCTGAAGAGTTTAACGTTCTGCACGGAGAACATATCCGGCCCCCCGAACTGTGTGCAGCATGGGCTGGTCAAATTGCTTGTCGATCTTGCTGCGCAGCCGACTGATATGCACATCGATGACATTGGTCTGGGGATCAAAGTTATAGTCCCAGACGTTTTCCAATAGCATCGTCCTGGTGACAACCTGGCCGCTGTTGCGCATCAAAAATTCGAGCAACCGGAATTCCCGTGGCTGCAACTCTATGGTCTGGCGGTTGCGCTTAACCTCACGGCTCAGCAGGTCCATCTCCAGATCGCCGACCTTGAGGTGTGTTGTCTGTTCGGTTGCGGTTGCCGTGCGGCGCACGAGGGCTTCCAGTCGGGCGAGCAGTTCCGAAAAGGCGAAAGGCTTTACCAGGTAGTCATCGCCCCCGGCCCGTAGTCCTTCAACCCGGGCATCGACTTCGCCAAGCGCGCTGAGGATGAGCGCCGGGGTCCGGTTGCCCGAAGTGCGGAGGGTGCGGATAACCGTCAACCCATCCATCCCGGGCAGCATGCGGTCGACGATCAGAACCTCATAAGTCTGATCAAGTGCCATGAACAACCCGTCTTTGCCATCATGTGCCAGGTGCACGGTATGACCGCACTCGTTCAAACCCTTGGCCAGATATGCCGCTGTGTCGGTATCGTCTTCGATCAAAAGTATGCGCATTTCATGACCCCGTTGCGGTGGATAGAACCTTGTCTTCACTGGACAATTGTAAGCGTCCGTCCTGAGATCGGCAAACAGATTTTTAGCCGAAGATGGCGATCCTCATCTCTTGACAGGAAAGGTTACGGGGCGGGCTGCCATGAAGTCCCTGTCAAGCATTCTGGAAGTGGAATTCATCGGTCAACAGCCATCCGTTCGTGATGATTTCTGTTTCCAACCGGTACTGCCCAGCGGCCAGATGCGCCGTGTCAACCATATAACCCCCTTTTAAAGGGCGCGCCCGTAGCATCTGCTGGGCTCCATCTTGCGCTATAATCGTTGTAACGACCTGCGCATCCTTAACGATTTTTCCGTCGGGGCCGCTAAGGAACATGACCAGGGTTCCGTACTGGTCTGTCATCCCTGCCCTGGAAAATTGCATGCTGAAATCGCCGGTAAGAAAAGCCAGGTTGTAATTTTCGTCTTCGCTAAGTTGATTGACCTCCTCCTCAGCGGTACTGTCGAACTCCTGAGCTGGATCAGCCATTACGGTGGCCGGCAAGGCCATGGTTGTTGCAAAGAATACCGAGAAGAGCGCCTTGGATATTTTTTTCATAATTGACTCCTTTGAAAGTGGCGGCGTTTGTCGACACCTGTTTACCTGGTAGTTATTATACACGCACACTATTACCGTTGTCTTTCCGCAACATTACAAATTGGCAAGGTTCCCCGTGTTCGGCCTTTGCGCGGCCAGCGGAAGTGGTATAAACTAACAGCCTGCAAGATGAAATTAAACCGATTGTAAGAAGGAGGAGTCATGAAAAACCAAATATACTATGGGATAATCTTGGGAACCGCTCTCCTGATGATCTCCTGTCAGGAGGATTCAGGGGCAAGAGGCTCCGGGGACCCGGCGATTGAGCAAGCCGGGTTCGGCTACCTGACCGATTCAGGTGTGCGAATACAGAAAGCGCTACAGACCGGAAGGGAGAAGCTCACTGCAGGCAATGAACCGGCAGCTTTGGCAAGCATCAAGGACGCTGAGAGCGCTGTCTGGATCCTGCTGTACTACGATGTGCCGATGACCGAGGTTCGTCAGCTGATCTACGATGCCGGACGCATACATGCTATGCAGCGCCAGCAGGACGCCCTGAATCTCCTGAAAAGATCGGCCGAGATCTTGCTGGAGGTTGAACAACGAGGAGGCAGCTCCGTGCATGAGGCTATGCAGGAGATAAGGGCCACGACTTCTGATCTGCAAATGTTGCTTGAAGAGGAGACCAAGACGAGGGAAGCAAAACCCAAAGCCGAGCTGTCAAAAAAGGTCGCGGCAAAATTTGAAGTGCTCTGGCACAAGGTCAACATGTTGGTGCTTAAAAGCAACATTGTTCTTTCCGGAGCTGATTTCGACCAGGCAATTAAGGTCCAGTGACATCATGATTTTTTCAGAGATCCTGACCAGGCTGAAAAAGGGATGAAGTGGTTTTCTCCGGTGAAATCGGCAAGGTCCTCGGCCCGGTCAAGACCCAGTTCGGCTACCATCTGATTGAAATCACCAACCGCACGGCTTAAGGGTGGTGTTGACATCTTGAAAAGAGGGACACCTGAATCAGGATGTCCCTCTTGTGTTTAGGCCCATGCAGGCTGAACACCATGGGACAGAAAACTTATAGCTTAAGCCTGACACCTATAGAGAGGCGACTGATTTTATGAAAGACGGACAAAAGCCCCCACTACGGCTTGACAGCATGGATGCCGATCCCATCAAACAGTTTGCCCAATGGTTCCAAGACGCTGAGCAGGCTGAGATCGTGCCGTGCAATGCGATGACGCTCGCAACTTCGAGTCGACAGGGAAAGCCATCGGCCCGCATGGTCCTGCTCAAGGAGCTTGATGAACGAGGTTTTGTCTTTTTCACCAACTATGAGAGCCGCAAAGCGCAAGAGCTGCAGGAGACTCCGTTTGCTGCTCTGCTGTTCAGTTGGCTGTCGTTATCACGTCAGGTCAGAGTTGAAGGGGCAGTGGAACCGCTGGGGGCCGACGAGTCCGATCTGTATTTTGCGAGTCGACCTAGGGGGCATCAAATCGAAGCCCATGCTTCGTCCCAAAGTCAGGTTATCAAAGATCGGATCTTCCTGGAGCAGCAGTTCCAAGATGTGACCCGGAAGTTCGAAGGGCAGGGTGTGCCTCGGCCTCCGCATTGGGGAGGCTATCGGGTCGTCCCCGAATTGCTGGAGTTTTGGCAGGAAGGGGAAAACCGTCTCCACGACCGGCTGCGGTATCGGCGTGACCATGCTGATCACTGGGTAATAGAACGATTGGCTCCATGATTAGTTGCTCAGCAGTTGCGGGAGTTCGGGGTGAAGGAGCGGTTCGCCGAGGAGATGCAGGGGTGATAAAGTGTAGTAATCGGGACTTGATCTGACAGGAAGTGTCTAGTTTCGTACCTTGCCATCCGCATACTAAATATCCCTAGACATCATGTATTGACCTGTCCAACCTCGAATACGTGGGTTATTCTTGAGGTTGGACACCCTTAGAACAGAGCCATAATCGAGGAGGACAGGTCATGTATGAGTTTAGCAAATACGTCGGACTAGATACACACAAAGATACGATTGCCGTTGCAGTTAGCGATGATTGCGGTG
>JAGXHM010000073.1 GCA_024636155.1 Deltaproteobacteria bacterium | reverse complement strand
TCATTGATGAGCACCGCACACTCGTGCTGCGAGCTATTCTGCTCCTGTGTCGTTGTGCCACTGGCAAGAGATACTCCGAAGAACGTAAACAAAACGCAACTCAGGCACTTGGGCAGTTGGCAACAGATGAGATAACCAACTATCTGATTGCGTACATGTTCGATGCAGAGGCCGATCATAAAACGCGTGCCACTTTGATCCAGATTCTTACCTTCCTCGGCAGCCAGATTGCCAACCGGCTCATGGAATTACTGGCCGACGAGAAAGCGGCGGCAAGACGCAAACTACTGAATGAAATTCTGGCTCGCATTGGCACGACGGCATTACCAATCATTTCCGGATATCTCAACGATGATCGGTGGTATGTGGTGCGCAATGCCATTGCCATTCTTGGCGATATTCGCAGTCAGGATTCCCTGACAGAACTGCCCCCCTTGCTACTGCATGATGAAATCCGCGTGCGCCGTGAAACAATTCGCGCTCTGACTAAGATCGGTGGCAATCGGGCGATCAAAATCCTATTGCAAACCGCGGCCGCCGATGACCAGGAGTTGCGTCGTCAGGCGATCCTCTCTCTCGGCGCTATTCGTGCTATCGACGCTGTGCCTACCCTGCTGTCACTCCTAAAGAAATCAGACCGGAGCCAGCGAGCCATCGACCTCAAGAAAGATGCTATTCGCGCTCTCGGTGAGATCCGGGACCCCGGGGCAATTCCTGAATTGACAAAGATCGTCAGGAAAAAAAGCTGGTTGAACCGTCAGCTTAATGATGAACTCCGCATAGCAGCTGCTACTGCCTTGGGCGATCTTGCCGATGAAAGCACACGTAGTGTGCTTGAGAAGGCAACTCATGATCGCACCGCGGCCGTTGCCAGGGCTGCGGCCCAGGCCCTTAAGCAACTGGACAAGGCAAGTACATGAATGTTGATGAAATAAAACAAGTCGTGCAGGTCTTCGCGGCGGCCATCAAGGGGCTGCGTCTCTACGCTGTCGATCACCCGGCCACAACCAAGCAGGTTGAAACGCTACAGAACGGTTTGTTCCGCCTGTTGCAACACAAGAAGCTAATCAAGATGGGGCTCTTGGAGGGAACTCTTTTTGTCGAAGACCACCTCTTCATGGACGAGTTCCCGGCGGCCGCTGAAATTGCCAAGTTACTTGAATCCCGTGAACTGGTCGGTTTTGAATTTATGGCCGGGCTTTCTGCCAACGAGATTCAGACCCTGCTGCACCTGTTGCATTCCGGTGGCGGCAAGGGGCAGGATTTTGTCAACGCATTGGTCTCACGGGGTGCCAAACGAATTCGAGCTGTTGCCGCTGAAGACGATGACGATGACGACCGGCAACCACGCAAGGTGTATCGCAAAGCACTCAAGGTTGTTGACCAGATTTTCCAGGACGTCCGCATGGGGGAGATTCCCTCCTCAGACGCAGCGATCAATGTTGTCAAGAGCATGGCCCAACTAACCATGACCGACCCTCATGCCATGCTGGCACTGTCAATGCTCAAAGATTACGACAACTACACATTCACCCATTCGGTGAATGTCTCAGTGATTGCCTTGGCCATAGGACGAGCCTGCAACCTCTCTGAGGAGCAGCTAAAAACACTGGGACTGGGTGGACTACTACACGATTTGGGGAAACTGCGCATTGATGTCGGCATCATCACGAAACCTGGGCGCCTGACCGAGGCTGAATTTGACACAATCAAGGAGCATCCGGGATTCGGTGCCAGCATCATCAGGGAGATGGAAGACATCACGCCCGAGGTCATGGAGATCGTTCTCGGCCATCACCTGAGATATGATCGCTCCGGTTATCCGGCAGGCGCAATCGGCAATATATCTTCACCGCTGGTCGAGATGGCAGCCATCGCCGACGCCTATGATGCCATGACTACCCTACGTTCTTACCAGCGCCCCTTTACACCACGTAAAGCCACGGCAAGGCTTAAGGAAATCTCCGGTTCTTCACTACATCCAGAATTTGTCATGCACTTCATTGATTCTCTTGGAGCCTACCCGGTGGGCAGCCTGGTGCGCCTCGACAATAACGAAATAGGTCTGGTCACAAAGGTTGACACTCAAGATACCAGTCTGGTCGACATCAAGGTGATCTTCGACCCGACCGGAGCACTTCTCGAAGAACCATTCATGATGCAACTACGCCCGAATCAAGCACGACGCATCATTGCCGAGGTCGACCCACACACCAAAGGGATCGATGTTACCGACTTTTTCGACTTGGACCCGCAGTAAGTTCAACCAAATTGAAGACAATAAAGGCCGGAAGAGAAATCTTCCGGCCTTTATTGTCTTTGTAGTCAACAGTCAAAGAGACGGTCCCTAACCTTTCAAAGGCAACTCGCTTAAAGCCCGCACAGCAGCAACCCGGACCGACGCCCGGTCGTCTTTGGCCAGCGTCACCAAAGGTTCGGCGCTGTCAGGAGAACCGAGCGAGCCGAGCGACCTGGCAGCGCTGGCAACCAACTGTTCATCAGCCTCTCCCAACAAAGAAACCAGATAAGGAGCCAATCGGACATCATCGAAATGACCAAGAGCTTCGGCTGTATGTACGCGCACCGAAGGCGAAGGATCCTTGAGATGTTTGACCAGACTTTGAAGCGACTTCGGGTGGGCTTTCGCACCGAGTACCTGAATCGCCGCGCCGCGGATATCGGCATCAGAATCCTTGAGCAAATTGATCAGGTGTGGAAAGACGTCAACGGACTTGACATTTTCCAGGGCAAAAATCGCCTTGACCCGCTGGCCGCGCTTGTCGGAGTTAAGACCCTCGATGATCTGCGCCATGTCCTGGAAAGATTCCAGATGTTCGAGCGCTGCGGTCGCAGCGGCGCGAACCTCTTCCTCGGAATCGTTCAGCAATTCAATAAACAGATTACGTCTTTGCTCAAGCGACATAAAAATCCCCAGACCATAAAATCAACAATGTCAAAGGTATCAGAAACCATCTGACGGCGCAAACAGGAAAAAGTCGAGGCAAAGAGAACGGGCAAGACTGGTAAGTCTTGCCCGGATCGAACCATTTTGCTTAAAACGGGATATCGTCGTCAGGGTTGAAAGGAGGATCTTCAGGCCGGCCGGCAGGCTCGTTAACCTGAGAGGCCGGGCGACCATAGCTGCCGCTGCCGCTGCCACTACCGCTGCCGCTGCCGCTTCCACCGCCGCTGCTGCCCTGCTCGCCAGCACGACTGAGCATCTGCATTTCGGAGGCGACAATTTCGCTGATGTAACGCTTATTTCCATCGCGGTCATCGTAGGAACGGTTCTGAATGCGGCCTTCGATATAGACCTGCTTGCCCTTAGTCAGGTACTTGCCACAAATCTCGGCAAGACCGGCCCAGACCACGATATTGTGCCACTCGGTGCGCTCCTGCTGCTCACCCTGCTTGTTCTTGAATCGATCACTAGTCGCCAGAGAAAAGGTACAGACTGCTGTGCCGGAAGGCGTGTAACGCAGTTCAGGATCTTTCCCCAGATTGCCGACCAGAATTGCCTTATTAACTGACATAGAAGCTCCTCCATTGCATTGATTAGAGTGGCAGTTTAGCCGAATAAACAAACCCTGTAAAGCTCTCTCGAAGGGCCTGACAAAATCTCTACAATCATGCCATATTGCGAGGGGACAAAGAACCCTCCGAATCAAATATCTTCGCTCTGCTGTCAGCCCAGGGCCACATCAAGGATCATCATCACCGAAAAACCGAGCATGGTAAACATGGTGACCATGTCAATATTTGCCTGAACCCGCTGAGACTCTGGGATCAGTTCTTCCACCACCACAAAAATCATCGCTCCAGCGGCAAAACAGAGTGCGTAGGGAAGAATCGACTGCATACTCAAAACAAAGTAGGCGCCAAGCACCCCGGCAATCGGCTCAACTATGCCAGACGCCTGCCCCATCATAAAGCTTTTGCTCTGGCTCATCCCTTCCCTTCTTAATGGCATCGCAACCGCCGCCCCCTCAGGGAAGTTCTGAATGCCGATACCGATAGCCAAGGCGATGGCGCCACCGATGGTGGCCGAAGGCAAGCCTGCCGCAACAGCTCCAAAGGCAACACCAACCGCCAGCCCTTCGGGGATATTGTGTAAGGTGATAGCCAGCACCAGCAGAGTGCTACGTTGCCATGAGGTTTTGACACCTTCCTTTTGGTCCATTTTCAGGCCGGGGTGAAGGTGCGGCAGGAACTTGTCGGTCAAACGCATAAAAACCCCGCCACCCATAAAGCCGATGACAGCCGTTAGCCAGGGGATTTGCCCCATCTGCTCTGCCATCTCTATACCCGGTGCAAGTAATGACCAGAAACTGGCAGCAATCATGACACCGGCGGCAAACCCAAGCATTGAATCCAGATGTTTTGGGTTAATGGTCTTTTTTGAAAAGACCATTGCTGCGCCCGCTGCAGTAACAGCCCAGGTAAAAAGAGTGGCAAAAAAAGCCTGGGTGACAGGGCTAAACTGTTGGATAAAATCAACCATTTAAACGACTCCAAAGCAGTTGGCTACGCAAATATTACAAGCGAAACAAAAAGATCTTTCCGACGACAGAAGCTAATGGTATTAACATAACTTATACAAAACACGCAAACAGTCTTGTCGGTTAGATTGTCCCTTATCACCATCATTAAAGAGACAGAGGCACTCAGACATTCTATCACTTTGACAGCCCAACAGAAAAAAGAGGTTATCTCTTTATCTCTTACGATTCATCTGCTAGGATTAATTTTTCTGTCTGATTTCATATTTAAGAGATATTTATAGTCAGGTTTTCTCCCCTGCCGATCGCCAAGACCGAAAGACCCCGCTACGAAGACTTGCATTTGAGCAGTATTGGCAGTAAATTACTGGCTCGGTTTTGGGTACTGTCTCCGGACGCCCAATCCAGAGCTTAAGGGACTACTGAATGAATTTTGCCGACCAATTCCATGATGCCTGCAGCATGGGTACCTTCGCCCACATGAAGACCCGGTCGAGCCAATCATTTCTCTACGGCTCCGTCCATGCCCTCTCGCGCATGACCCACCGTGCCTCGTTTCTCTGTTTCCAATAACAAGGACCAACCATGACAGACCATATAGGTATGCCGCCCGCCCAGGGCCTCTACGACCCCGCCAATGAACACGACAATTGTGGTGTCGGCTTTATCGCCAACATTAAAGGCCGCAAAAGCCATAGCATCGTTAAACGTGGTATCGAAATCCTCTGCAACCTGACCCATCGCGGCGCGGTAGGTGCTGACCCTCTGGATGGAGATGGCGCTGGCTTGATGATCCAGATGCCTGATGCCTATTACCGCGAAAGCTGCGACTTTACTCTACCAGAAGCAGGTGAATTCGGTGCTGGCATTGTCTTCTTACCCCAGAATAGCGTTTGCCGTGAAGCATGCATCGAGGCGTTAAGTCTTGAACTGACCCGCGTCGGCTGCAATCTTCTCGGTTGGCGCGAGATCAAAACAGATAGCAGCACCATCGGCCGCAACGCCCGTTCCGCCGAGCCATCGGTCATGCAGATCTTTGTCGGTCGCGGCGAAGTCGAGGCTCACAAGTTTGAGCTGATGCTTTACCTGGCTCGCAAACGCGCCGAAAACGCGATCCGCGACGGCAAGCTTGCTGGCAAAGAAATGTTCTACGTCTGCTCACTTTCCAGTCGTACCATCCTCTACAAAGGAATGCTGCTCTCTGAGCAACTGAACACCTTTTTCCCCGAGCTGGACGATGAGCGGCTCGTCAGCGCGATCGCTTTCGTGCACCAACGCTACAGCACCAACACCTTCCCGACCTGGGATTTAGCCCAACCTTTCCGCTATGTGGCTCATAATGGTGAAATCAACACACTGCGCGGTAACATCAACCGGATGCGGGCCCGTACCGCGTTACTCGAACATCCCGATCTGGGCGATGCGATCCTGGATCTGGATCCGATCATCATTGAAGGCAGCTCCGATACCGCCTGTCTCGATAACGCTCTCGAGCTCCTGCTCATCACCGGTCGCAGTCTGGCCCACTCGCTGGCAATGCTGGTCCCCGAAGCCTGGGTCTCCAAGGCCCACCTGCGACCCGAGGTCAAAGGCTTTTTCGAATACCATGCCACCATGATGGAGCCATGGGATGGCCCTGCCAACCTCGTGGCCTGCGATGGTCGTCAGGTCGTCGCGATCCTCGACCGCAACGGCTTACGTCCGGCTCGTTACTGGATCACCAGCGACGATGAAATCATTTACGCCTCAGAAGCCGGAGTACTCGACATTGCGCCCGAGAAGATCCTGCGTAAAGAGCGCCTGGCCCCCGGCAAAATGATCCTGGTCGATGTAGAAACCGGCGAATTCAAGGAAGACCACGAAATCAAAGGCGATCTGGCTGCAGCCCAACCCTATGCTGCCTGGGTATGGGATCATCTGATCCGCCTTGATGACCTGCCGACACCAGCCACCAAGCGGGTACCACGCCGAGGTGAACTGCGACGCAAGCAGGGGAGCTTCGGCTATACCCTGGAAGAGATGCGAACAATCATGGCGCCGATGGCTGTCAACGGTCAGGAGCCGGTTGGTTCGATGGGGACAGACACCCCGGTTGCGGTCCTGTCGAAGCAGAGCAAGCTCATCTACTGGTACTTCAGCCAGCTTTTCGCTCAGATCACCAACCCACCGATTGATCCCCTGCGTGAAGAGGTGGTCATGAGCCTGGTTCAGTACATGGGTCCGGCGCGCAACATCCTTCAGCCGGGGCCGGAACATTGTCGCATGCTGGAGCTCGAACACCCGGTCATTACCAACGATGTGCTTGAACAGCTGCGACACAGTGACATAAGCGGCTTCCGCGGCACCACCCTGAGCACCCTCTTCGATGCGACTCAAGGTCCCGAGGTTTTGAAGCAACGTCTGGAAGACCTTTTTGCCGAGGCCGAAGCGGCTGTTGATGCCAGCCGCACTATTCTGGTTCTGTCAGATCGCGGCGTCTGCGCCGAGAAAGCTCCCATCCCGGCGCTTTTGGCCCTCTCCGCAATCCATCATCACCTGATCCGTGTGGGCAAGCGCAGCCAGTGTTCGCTTGTCGTCGAAACCGGTGAAGCGCGTGAAGTCCACCACTATGCCCTGCTGATCGGCTACGGTGCGACAGCGATCAACCCCTACCTTGCTTTCGAGACCTTACAGGATATGGTCTATCAGGGGATGCTCCCAAGCCAGGACGGCAACAACCAGGCTGACGAAGAAACCGACAGCCTTTACCTGTACACCAAGAACTACATCAAGGCGATCGGCAAAGGTCTGCTCAAAGTCTTCTCTAAAATGGGGATCAGCACCCTGCAGAGCTACTGCGGCGCTCAGATCTTTGAAATCGTCGGATTAGACCAGGAGTTTACCGCCAAATATTTTCCGGGCACCGCCAGCCGCATCGGCGGCGCCGGACTTCAAGAGATCGCAATCGAGAGCCTGATGCGCCACCACTACGCCTACGCCGAACAGGTGGATCCAAACCGCGATCTGGATCGTGGCTCGGAATATTCCTGGCGTCGCGAGGGTGAAGTGCACCTGATGAACCCTGAGGTCATCGCCCTGCTCCAGCATGCAGTGCGCTCCGGCAACCGCGAGGATTTCAGGCGTTTCACGGCCCAGGTTGACAATCAGAGCGAGCGGCTCTGCACTTTGCGCGGACTGTTCAAGTTCAATGGGCTGAATCAGCCTATTCCTCTGGAAGAGGTCGAACCGATCAACTCCATCGTCAAGCGATTCTGTACCGGCGCCATGAGCCTCGGTTCGATTTCCACCGAGGCGCACGAGACGCTGGCCATTGCCATGAACCGTCTTGGCGGCAAGTCGAACACCGGCGAGGGTGGCGAGGACCCACGGCGCTACACTCCGGATGCCAACGGCGACCTGCGTCGTAGCGCAATCAAGCAGGTGGCTTCAGGCCGTTTCGGCGTCACTCCACACTATCTGGTCAATGCCGACGAGCTGCAAATCAAAATTTCTCAGGGGGCCAAGCCCGGTGAAGGGGGACAGCTGCCCGGCCACAAGGTCAGCGAATACATCGGTGAACTGCGCTTCAGCGTCCCGGGAGTCACCCTGATCTCACCGCCACCGCACCATGATATCTACTCGATAGAAGACCTGGCCCAGTTGATCTTCGACTTGAAAAACTGCAACCCCAAGGCCGATATCACCGTCAAACTGGTCAGCGAAGTCGGCGTCGGCACTGTCGCAGCAGGGGTCAGCAAGGGACACGCAGAGCGGGTCATCATCGCCGGCCACGACGGCGGCACCGGTGCCTCGCCAACGTCTTCGATCAAGCACGCCGGCATCCCCTGGGAGATCGGCCTGGCCGAAACCCAACAGACCCTGGTGCTCAACGACCTGCGCGGCCGCATCATCGTTCAGACCGATGGCCAGCTGCGCACTGGCCGCGACGTAATCATCGCGGCCATGCTCGGCGCTGAAGAATATGCTTTTGCCACCGTGGCTCTGGTCACGGTCGGCTGCATCATGATGCGCAAATGCCACCTCAACACCTGCCCGGTCGGTGTCGCTACCCAGGACGAAGCGTTGCGCGGCAAGTTCACCGGCAAGCCAGAGCACGTAGTCAACTACTTCACCTTCCTCGCAGAGGAGGTGCGTGAGCTGATGGCCGAACTGGGAGTCCGGACGATAGATGAGCTGATCGGCCAGACGCAGTACCTGGAAATGGATGATGCGATCAAGCACTGGAAGAACCAGGGTCTCGACTTCTCACGCCTTCTGACCAAGCCGAAGGTCGGTGCCGATGTCGCTACCCGGCGCGTTCAAGGTCAGGAGCACGGTCTGGACAAACAGCTGGACAACCAGTTGATCAAGCTCGCTGCACCAGCTCTGGAACGTAAGGAGAAGGTATCGATTGAAATGCCAATCCGCAACTCCAATCGCACCTTCGGCACCATGCTCTCGGGCCAGGTTGCCATGCAACATGGTCGCGAAGGATTGGCCGAAGGCACCATTGCCATCAAAGTGACCGGTATTGCCGGGCAGAGTTTCGGGGCGTTTTTGGCCCCCGGCATTGACCTGCACCTGGTCGGCGAGGCCAACGACTACGTCGGCAAGGGGATGGCCGGTGGACGAATCAGCATCAATCCTGACCCCCGGGCCACCTTCCTCTGGAAAGAGAACTCGATCGTCGGCAACACAGTCCTCTACGGTGCCACTGGTGGTGCGGCGTACTTCGCCGGCAAAGCCGGTGAACGTTTCTGCGTCCGTAACTCCGGTGCCACTGCGGTGATCGAAGGGTGTGGCGACCATGGCTGCGAATATATGACCGGTGGTCGCGTAGTCTGTCTCGGTCGCACCGGACGTAATTTCGCCGCAGGTATGTCAGGTGGCTTCGCGTACGTTATGGACGACGATAACCGTTTCCGTCGCCGCTGCAACTCTGCACTGATCGATCTCGAGCAGATGGACAACGATGATGATGACGCCCAGTGGCTGCATCATACCATTACGCGTCACTACGAACAGACTGGCTCGCCACACGCCGCTGAGATCCTCGCTGATTGGGACGCTTACCTGCCGCGTTTTGTGCGCGTCTTCCCCCGTGAATATCGTCGGGTGCTGACCGAACGGGCGACCAGGGCTGAAAATGAGAAGGAGACTACCCATGGGTGACCCACGCGGATTTATCAAACATGGTCGACGCGACAGGACCCTGCAAACGGTCAACTCGCGTCTACAGCATCACGATGAGCACTATAACTATCCCAATGATGAGAAGGTCAAGACCCAGGCCGCTCGCTGTATGGATTGCGGTGTCCCCTTCTGCATGACCGGTTGCCCGCTGGGCAACCTGATACCGGAATGGAACGACCTGGTCTATCGAGGGCAGTGGAAACAGGCTCTGCAAGCTCTGCACGCCACCAATAACTTTCCGGAGTTTACCGGTCGGGTTTGTCCGGCACCGTGTGAAACCTCGTGTGTCCTTGGTATCAACGAACCGGCGGTGACGATCAAGCTGCACGAAGTCTCAATCGTCGACAAGGGTTTCGAGAAAGGCTGGATCGTTCCTCAGCCTCCTGCCCAGCGCAGCGGCAAGACCGTTGCCATCATCGGCAGCGGCCCCGCCGGCCTGGCCTGTGCCCAGCAGCTTAACCGCGCCGGTCACCGCGTAACCGTCATTGAAAAGACCGACCGCGCAGGCGGACTGCTGATGTATGGCATCCCCCACTACAAGCTGCGCAAGGAGAAGGTTCAACGCCGCATCGACCTACTTGTGGCCGAAGGCATCAACTTCCGTTACTCCTGCGAAGTCGGCAAGGATGTGAACTTTGCCGAGATCAAGTCCTCCTTCGATGCGATCGTCATCGCCACGGGCGCCGAAGAACCACGAGATCTTCCGGTCGAGGGCCGCAACCTTGAGGGGATCCACTTTGCGATGGAGTTCTTGCCCCAGCAGAATCGCGCCAACTGGGGAGATGCAGATGTCGCTGACTTGCACCCTAACGGGCAGGTGCTCAGCGCAAAAGGGAAAAAAGTCATCGTCATCGGTGGGGGTGATACCGGTTCAGACTGCATCGGCACCGCAATGCGTCAAGGCGCCACCAGGGTGGTCAACTTCGAACTGCTCGAACAACCACCAGCAGAACGCAGCGCTGACAACCCATGGCCGCAGTGGTCGCGCATCATGCGTGTTAGTAGTTCGGTCGAAGAGATGAACGTCATGGGGGGAGATGTCCACTACGAGATCATGACCACTCGCTTCCTCGGCGAGTACAAAAAAATCTCAGCCCTGGAGACCGTAAAAGTCCACTGGGTCAACGGTCGTCCGGAGAAGATCGCTGGGAGTGAACAGATCTGGAAATGTGACCTTGTCCTTCTGGCGATGGGTTTCCTTGGGCCCCGGAGCGAGCTGCTCAAACAAAGCAGTTGCGAAGCAGATCTGCGTTCCAACATTACGACAGACCCAAAAACCCGGATGAGCTCAGTCGATGGTGTCTTTGCCGCAGGCGACTGCCGGCGAGGCCAGAGCCTGGTGGTCTGGGCGATCAGTGAAGGGCGCGAGGTCGCCCGTTGCGTCGACGAGTATTTAACCGGCTCGCAAAGCATGTTGCCCAGGGTGCGTCTGGAGCCTTTCGCGTACTGAGCCGCTCAGCGGATCATCCGTTAGATTTGGTCGATGGGTTGATGCTGGCAAGTGGGACTTGAATAACACTATTCAGCGGCCCAAACCCAGGAGAAGACTTCCGCATGCGCATACTGGTGATTGAAGATCAACCTGAGATCCTGCAAAACATTGCCGATTATCTCGAGCTGAAAGGCTACCTGGTCGATTGCGCATACGATGGGCTGGGCGGCCTTCATCTAGCGGTGACCCAGCCGTTTGACCTTATTATCCTCGATCTAATGCTGCCGGGAATGGATGGCATCACTCTTTGCCACCGCCTGCGCCAGGAGGCCCGCATGCAGACCCCCATCATCATGCTTACGGCCAGAGATAGTGTCGAGGATAAACTGGCAGGGTTCCAGGCGGGAGCAGACGACTATCTCGTCAAGCCGTTTTCCCTTCCGGAGCTCAACGCTCGGGTTGAAGCGGTTCTACGCCGCGGTCAAGCCGGTCTGCAAAACATGCTGGAGATCGGCGATCTGTCCTACGACATGAACAGTCTGGAAGTCACCCGGCAGGATAAAGCCATCAAGCTCAGCCCGATCGGTCTCAAATTGCTGGAAAAGTTAATGAAGAGCAGCCCCCATGTGGTCAGGCGCGAAGTTCTTGAAGAGCTTTTGTGGGGGGAATCCCTGCCTGGCAGCGACAGTCTGCGCAGCCACATTCACACCCTTCGCCAAGCGATCGACAAGCCGTTCACTTCTCCCCTGCTACACACAGTCCACGGCATTGGCTTCTGCCTGAAAGTCCAGAAAGATGAAGTTTAAATCTCCCCTGTCACAAAGGATTCTGATTTCGTTCGTTGTGCTGACAACCGTAGTCAGCGGCCTCTTCAGCTTTGGCATCATGGCCGCAATCGACATCGTCAAAGAGGACCTGATCACTGCCGAATTCAATAGGAAATTTCCTGAAATTCTGGTCGACTACAAGCAGGGGCAGAACCCGCAGCTTGATTTAGGGACTCAGTTCTACAGCGGCACAGAGAACCTACCGTATTACCTGCACGACCTGGAACCCGGTTTTAATGAAGTAAAGTCAGAGAAAAGCTCCTTTCATGTGATGATGCGACAGGACAAAGAAGAACCATTCTACCTTGTCCAGGAGCAGACGACCTCCGGGGAGCATGAAAACATATTGGAAATCTCTGTCGTTGCTGGCTTTTTCCTTTGCGTCATAGCCTCAATGGTTCTCGGCATAATGATGTCCAGAAAAGTGATAGCCCCCGTAAGGCGACTGACCCAGCAGGTACACAATCGCGAAAAGTTGCTGCTCGATGCCCCGCCATTGTCCTCCGGCTACGTTAATGATGAAGTTGGACATTTGGCACAAGCCTTCGACCGGACCATCAGCATGTTACAGCAATCCCTGCTCCGAGAGACCTTGTTCACCAGTGATGTCAGTCACGAACTTCGCACCCCCCTGATGGTCATTAAAAGTTCCTGTGATCTTCTCGTTGAGAAAGACCAACTCGATGACTTTTCCCTTCAACGCATTAACACCATCAGCAAGGCTGCGAAAGAAATACAGGAATTGGTAGACGCGTTTCTAACTCTGGCTCGTGGCAGCGACACAGAACAGGAACGTGCCCCACTTGCAAGCATTATCCAGAAAGATTTCAGTGAATGGCAGCAGCAATCAAAAGCGAAGGGGATTTCTTTTGCTTTACAAGACCAAACCACAGGAGAAGAAGATTCGGGCGGATTGTTTCCCGTGCCCATGCTCAGGACAGTACTCAACAACTTGATACGTAATGCAATTCACCATACCAAAGAAGGCGAAATAACCCTGATTATCAACTCCAATGGATTTGAAATTTGTGATACAGGCCCCGGGATTTCCACTTCGGAAAAACTATCTATCTTTAAACCTTTTTATCGCGGCGGGTCAGAGGATAGAAACAGGCATGGCATGGGCCTTGGCCTGTCTCTGGTGCAACGCATTTGTGAGCGAGAACAATGGGAAATTGCCGTCAGTGACAACAGACCCGTCGGTTGCTGTTTCAGCGTTACCCTTAAAAAATAACTTTTCACATTTTTTTCACACTTTTTCTACACTCCTGTCACACCCAATCCTCTAGAGTGCAAATCACAACACGCTAACAAAGCGTATGAAGCGAACCAAGCAATTGCACATTGCCGCCCCCGGAGCCCTCGGACAGGATCCTGACCTGTTCAACGGCATACCACTCTGGGATGACGTAGATGAGTGACTGTTTACCGAACAAACCTATAAAACTTTCCACCATCTAAAAAAAGTTGCCTCCGGGGTCTTGATGTTATGAGGCCCCTTTTTTTTGTCTTGTCGAAGAGCAAAGGCTATAAACATTTAACGCAAAGACGCAAAGGTTAAAGGAAAGAGCGCCAAGAAACCATTACCCTCGTTTGATAGAATCAAAACCCAACCAACTTACGGCGGATCCGGCAAGAATCGCGTCCAAACCACCGCAAAACCAGTCAAAACAGCAGAGGCCAGATAACTGCCAGTGAATGTACCGGTTGATTCCGCAACCATGCCAGCCACCGCCGGGCCAAGGGTTTGACCGATAGCGAAGCAAAAAGTGATGATCGAAAAAGCAGCGGCCGCACGGGCCTTGCCGAGGTAATCACCAACCGCAGCCGCCATAATTGCCGGAATGGCAAAAACTGCAACACCATAAAGCACAACCGAAGCGAACAGTGCTATCGTACCCAACTGGAAGCCCGCTAAAAGATAAGCCAGAGTCTGCACACAGAAAACAATCATCAAACCACCCTTACGACCGAGCTTGTCGGAGAGCAGACCGAAGAGAGTTCCGGAGAAAAGGCTGAAGAACCCGACCCAGGACCAGAAGCGGCCTGCGCTGACTTCGGCAAAAGCATATTCTTCAACCATGGTCGTAACGATAAAGGTGCCATAAATCACGTAAGTGGCACCGAAGATAAAATACAAGACACCAAGGTGAGTCAAAATCCGCAATGGGCTGAATTGCCCCCGGCTTGTTGATGGATCGTACTCAAGTTCCTCAGTGTGCCCAACGGGCTGCAGACCTTTTTCAGCAGGGTCGTTACGAATCAGCAACGCCGCAACCACCGCAACCAGCAGAACAATCCCGCCCAGCAGCGCCCAACCGACACGCCATCCATCCTGTCCGAGACTTTCATTGAGAACGGGAATAATAAACCCTGAGAAGATAATGGCGAAACCGCTGCCAACAACAATCAAACCCGCTGCCTGACCACGTTTTTCCCGCCTGAACCAATAGGAGACAAGAACCATAATCGGGATATTAGCAAAGCCACTACCGATACCGACAGAGGTATAAAGCAACAGAATCAACAGATAGCTGTCACCAACGGCAATACCAAACATACAGAGAGAGATAAGCAACAGACCAGAGGCGATCAATTGACGTGGGCTGAAACGTCGCAACAGAAAAGGGGCCATGCCGACAGCCGCCAGGTAGCCAGCAAAGTTACCCGTGCCGAGAAAGCCCATCTCATCGTACGACATACCCAGGGCATCGCGCATCGACGGCAAAAGCATGCCGAAGGCAAAGCGTGCCAGACCAAGACAGGCAAAGATCGTCAGAGTACCAACGAGCACAATGACCCAACCGTAATGTAAAGACTTGGATTCATGCATAGACAAAAACATTAACCTACTGACGATATTTCCCCAAGATAATTCCCAGAACTTTGTACAAAACTCCAGGTATTCCTCATGTAACCTGCCCCATTTTGTTCGCAAGTAAATCCGTTAAAGAGCCAATCTTTTATCAATACCATCGCGAAAGGACCATGAACCAATTGTATTAGAATTGGTTAGTATTTGTTTATAAATGCTTTTTAATGGCGGTTTAATTCTTGCATACACAAGTTATTCACGTGGGTTTTTGTTTTCTTACTAAACAAAAGAAGACGGGATTAAAAATTAAAATGCGTCTGCTTTGTTAGGACTGTTTTTAGAGGGTCTTTACGGGAGGTTTGTAAACATGTTTAATCGAAAGTCTGTCTCGAGGAATCTGGCAGAATTTATTTGCTTGGCTTGTGGGATGCTGGCCATATTCATAATGGTAGTCAGCATGATTTTGTTTGCGCAGAACGCTAATGCGGGAGTTACGACCGATAATATCTCAATCAATGTCTCTCCAGGGCCTGCAGATCGCATTGCCAATACAGGCAAAATTAATGTGACGGTATTCTACTCGGGAGATGACGCGCCCAACGACAACAACAGCGTCACAATTGAGTGGGGTCTGGACGGCGATGACTTCAGCCTTGGGTCGCGATCTTCGGGAACCCATCCGATCTCGCCCTACACCGACACCATCCCCACACTCAGCTACGACGAAGTCTACCAGGTCAAGATCACCGTTACTGACCCGGACAACGTTCCGACAACCTACGAAAAAATAGTCACCGGGCGGAAAGCCTACAATCCAATGCTCCACAACTCAATCAGCACCGGCTCTGCAACCAGCAAATGGCTGAATGGCTGGGGCGTTGTTAACGGACAGTACGGCGAATTCACCTGTAGCGTTTGTCATGAAAAGAAGAGCGGCAACATCAAGCGTATCCGCAAGGATTGGTCCGATGAGAGTCTTCCAGCCGTCCAGGCAAAACTCCATAACGACACCATTGCCTTTAACACCACCGTCGACGGTGCCGCCGAATATGCTCTTGATGACAGCACTGATCATCCAAGTTCAAATCGTATATGCGAGGCCTGCCACACCCAGACCGACCACCACCTCCACAATGAGCAGACCACACCTGGCACAACTGACCATCAAAGCAGCAAAAACTGCACCACATGTCATAAGCACCAGAACGCCTTTGCCCCCGTCGGTGGGTGCTCTGGCTGCCATGGGGGTGGCATGACAGGGAGCGGAGAAAATAGTTTCTGGCCAGGTAGTGCTGACGAAGCGACTGATACTGGTAACGCAAACGATTCAGGTGAGCACACTGTTCACATGACGCGTTTGGCTGACCAGGTACAGAACCTTACTCTTCAACAGTTACTGGATGCCAGCAAATCCGACGAGCTTCAGATCGAGCTTTGTGCCTATTGTCACCCGAATCCGGGCAACGACGTGAAACATAACCAAGGGGACGATCTCGGTGATGTCGACACTTTCCTGAATATGGGCGGCGACGCAGATGCTAAAACAGCAGGATCATATGATGCCGCGTCAGGCACCTGCAGCAACGTCGACTGCCATAACGGCAAGAATCTGGCCGCGGCGAACAGTTGGTACGCTGGCAGCAGCTCCGAGTGTTTGATGTGCCACAGCGAAGACAGCAGCAATGGCGAGAAAATCATCGACCCGACCAGCGGTCTTCACTACGCAGCATCTCCTGCTGGAATTATCCTTCATGATGGCAACTTCAGCAGCAACGGAAGTTGCACCAGCTGTCACACAACGGCACCTTCGGATGGTCACTTCAACGGTGTTGCAAATGCTACCGACGCAGCAACCTACAACTTTCAGGCATCAGCCAGCATCGACATCAAGTTGAACATGCTCAACGATGCCACAGACGACACCTGCGCCGCTGACTGTCACAGAGACAACGGCGAGTGGTACCGACTCTGGAACCAGGATGCCTTTGGCGATTCCACGGTGGCTGCTGATCAAGCTTTGCCTGCAAATTGCAACGTCTGTCATGGGCAATTCGGGGCATGGAATGAGGGTACCAGCCACTATGGCACATATAACAACTCCGCCTCCTTGATGGGACAGTCACATAACAGCCTGGGCACTCCCGGCTCAGCTTGTGAAGATTGTCATGTATTCCCGTCACGTAACGAGCTGCACAACAATGGCGACGACTTGATTACCCTCAACGACGACAACGACAAAATCGTTGCCATTTACGATGCGGTCGATGATGTCGCATTCTGTGAGCCATGCCACGTTAAAGCACCGCTACCTCCTGCCAGCAACAGCCGTTCTTTTCCGGACTCTGTCCCTTTCGGAATAGAAAGAGTTACAGGTGCAAACATCCCCTCAGGAGCTTGCTATTCAGGGTCTGCAGGTTGCCACGGAGACACAGCCCAAAACTGGTGGCCGAAAGGCGACCCCGTTGGCGTCTTCGGCCTCGCCAAACATCCTGGCGACCCATCAGCTGAGACACACCTTGGTGTCAACTACGGCTACCCTAACCGCGAAGGGGCACACAACGAGCACAACATCACAATAGGGGAACTTCTGGCGAAGGATCGTGGTCGCCCTGATACGAACGCTGACGGAAAACCCGACCCGACTCAGCAAGATCTTAACGAGACCTGTGGTTTCTGCCACCCGATGGTGGTAGCCCCCAGTGGTGAGCTTCTTTCTGCCAATCATTACGACAAGAACAATCCGAGTGCGAGCACAATCGACCTGTTTGGAGGAAAACGCTTCCAGAACGCTACACCTGATGGCCTCGGTGTGACAGGAACAGCGCCAGCCCTCGATGGAATCTACAGCTATGATGCGGGGAGCTACGGCGATGGTTACCTCTACCAGTTAGAAACCACTCCTTACAGTTTCACCACCTCCTATCCACGTGATACAGACGGCGTTTACACGCAATACTTGTACGATTACCGTAACGACTCGAGTGTAAGTCACGGGACCTGTTCTCAGATCGCTTGTCATAGCAATGCTCCATTTACACCAAATTGGTATGGCGATGATCAAGCTCCAGGTAAAGTCACTGACTTGCAGGCTTATACCGACAACCAAGATGCCACCTACCACAACCTTTATGGCGACGACCCAGGTACTGTCCATCTCTACTGGACCGCCCCCGGAGACAATGGTGACTTTAGTGGAACGGCCTATGAGTATGAAGTTTATTACAGTGCTACAGGTGCAATCACCGATGCCAATGTCGGTTCTGCTACCCGCGCTGGTGGAGCTGCCACAGTTCTGCGTCAAGGTGAATCTCAGATTATGGTGGTCGATGGTTTAACACCTGACACACCTTACTGGTTCGCCGTAGTGACCAAGGATCAGCCGACGTATAAAGATGATAATCATGACGATATCTACGATACGTTTGTAGCTGACGGACTCCGGTCAGTGGTTGGCGCAACTTCAGGAGCTGTTTCGGCACATACCGATGATATGTTCCCGGTTTTCTGGGGTATCAATAAATCAGTGAGTCACGATAGTGGCGACGCGGTTAACCTTTTCTGGGATGCGGCGCGCGACCATGCCCTACCGATCACTTACCTCGTTTACTGGAGCAATTATTCGCTCAAGACACACTTGGCTAATGGTGGGGCCCTGCCGGTCTTGACCAAACCAGGCGAGTATGATGGTGGTGTTTACTCTTTTGGCTACACAGAAGGACCTCCTCCGGCCATCGGTGGTGCTGATTATTACATTAATGTCAGTACTACCAGTGGCATGAGTTATCAGATACCAGGGCTCGGTTCCGGTGTTCTTTATAATTTCCTGGTGCGAGCCGAAGATGGTTCTAGCGCTGGCAATATTGATGACAATACAGTTGTTGCCATGGCGATGGCGAATACCATGCCGCAAGAGACTGAAGAGACCAAAATGGCGATCCTTAGTAACGCTAGCAACATCGTTATGCAGAGTGATCCGCTTAACCCGGATTGGGGGAGTGTCTCACCGTCTTCAGTGGCTCTTTCTGGGACCGGTAGTGTGACCTTTGTCGCAACAGAGGAACTTGACGGTGCGACTTCCCGGGAAACCTGGGTGCAGGGGATAAGTGTCGATCTGCAAGTAGAGAATGGCGATCGAAGACTACCGCAGAGTTTCTCGGTGCAGCTTGGCTATCAAAATGGTGCTTTTACTCCAATCGGCTCAGTAGTTAATGTCGGGCTTGGGCGGCGTGCCGACCGTTTGATGAAGATCGGATTGTCAGCCAATTACGGAATCGTGCCAGCCGACACCCCCCTGGCTATACGTTTTACCAGAACCACCGGTTCCGGCAGTACTTCTGACATCAATCTGGATTGGGGTGACGAGACCAATAAAGGTCAAATTCTGCTGACTGCCCAGCCGATCAACCATCAACCGAGTGCCGCTGTTTTTAATGCATTGAGCCGAACTCCCGGTGGTTATGTTGATATTACATGGACTCCTTCTAACGATGGTGCGCCGTCCGACGGTGGGCAGACGATTCACTACGACATTTTTGGCTCAGCCGATGATGGCGTGACCTGGCCTTACGTTATCGGCACAAATCTTAACGATGCTGACGCTGGCACCGGGGTCACCTGGGATACGGTCGGGGATGGCCTCGATCTATTTCATGCCGGTAGTTACAATACTAAAATCAGAATAGAGGCATCTGATGGCTATCTATATGAACTCACTCCTGGTAGCGGTTCTTGGACAAGTCATCGTTCGACGATATCAGGCACTGTAACCATCAACAACAGCCAGGATGATGAGGCACCGGCTGCGGTGACCATTAACCACGTCGAGCCAAGGCCAAAGCAAGGTGCTGCTTTCCTGCACTGGATCGCGGTTGGCAATGATGGTTATAACCACGGCACACGTGCGGCTTCTTACGATATCCGTTTCCGCAAGACTGCTGACGGTTCCTTGGCTGCCAACTGGGACGATATCAACACCGTGCAGGTTGAAGGCGAGCCGGTTCCAGGCTTTGCTGGAACCGCAGAAGATTTCGAGCTACTCAATATGACGCCGGACACCAGTCATGAGATTGCAATTGTCACCTGCGACTCCGGTGAAGATGCCGTTGCCAATAATGCCGATGATAATTGCTCCGGCCTGAGCAATGTTTATACAATCACCAGTGGGCAGTATTCTTGTGGTATTTGTCACTCTACGCCACCGGATGCGCCGGATACCCGTGGCACGCATCGTCAGCACGGCTATACACTTGAGGATTGCGCCAAGTGTCACGGCGATGGGACCGGCCCGGATGACGGTGTCGGTGCGCCAGGGGCGAATGATGTTACGCAATACGATGGACGTCATTATGACGGTGTGATCAATATTGGCTGGGCCAAGGATAGCAGCGGTAACCACCTGATGATGGCCAAGATTGCGCCGACGGATTCGAGTAATGTCACTGTCAATCAAGGCTCAGGTGTTATCTACAATGACCCGGACGGTGCTGGAGGCTATAATTCTAACGGAGCTTATACCGCCACGGCCAATACCGACAGCGGCACTTGTATGAACTTTGTTGGTGCCAATGCTAATGGTTGTCACGGCCCGTTTGAGCCGAAGTGGGCACCAGACACTGATGTGCCAAACCCGGCAGCACCGACTTGTTCCGATTGTCACGGCGATAAATCCGCAGCCAGAGACCTAGACCCGTATGGTCGGGTTTGGGATTGTAATGTTGCCGGTGCTCCCTCTGAGCTGGTCAAAGCTTCACCGCCACAAGCTAATCATGGTGGGACCACTACTGATGATCGCTATGTCGGTGCGCATGAAGTTCACCTCAATTCCTCATTCCGTTTCGCTAAAGGTGACTCGTGTCGACTCTGTCATAGAAACACTATGGATCTTGGTCTGCACGCTGACGGCAACGTCGATGTTATTTTTGATGCAATCGCTGACCAGGATGATGCAACGGCTGCGACAGTCGACCAGAATTGGCCCGAAGTCGACATTAAGGGGGCGTCCTGCGGCAGTCTGAACAACGTGTACTGCCACGATACCAGCGCCAACTGGGCAGAACCGGGGGCAAAGTGTAACGGTTGCCACGGTATGTCGGGCAAAACCTATGACGTCGCCGGTAATTCGTCGACCATCGGTCATGTCTCGAGCCATACCGGTACTGTGGCTGAGTGTACTTACTGTCACGTCGCTGGGCATCCGCAGTCTCCTGACGGTATCGTCGCCGGAGATCCAAACACCCTGTTGATTAATAATAATGCTGCGGTCGGTATCAACTATCGCTCCGGAGGCATTCATCTGCGCAGCGCTTATCCGTGGGGGACTTACACAACTTTGGCAGAAATTTGCTGGGGATGTCATGAGGACGCAGGGATTTCTGAATGGGGGACCAATACCAGTGCTGCGACCGGCGATAGTGGCTACAACTTCGGTTCCTTGAGCCAGCGGCAATGGACTGGTGCAATCTGGTCGAGTGGTTATGGTCAGGCCATAGGTGACCCCTTTTATTATAAGCGAGGCTACATCCAGTCGACTCACACTACGGATCCTTCTGGAACGTCAAAAGTCACGTGGAACAGCGCCCGTGGACGCTATGACGAGACTCCAGACTCTGTCGACAAAATACGCTGTTCCAACTGTCATGATGTGCATGACAACAACATGGCCCCTGGAGATACAATGAGCGGTCGACCCTACTTACGTGGCACCTGGATGGCCAATCCGTACGAAGAGGATGGGGCTCCTTACAACAGAACATACGCATCGGCAACGGTTATGGGTGCGGTACCGCGTGGCGGCACCGGCTATGACCAATTGGGTGGTTTTTACATCGACCAGAATAACGTTAAGCCGGGAACCGGCAATACAACCCAGACTGAAGCGCATTATCCGACCTCGGGGTGGACGATTCAATCGTCGGCTGGTCTCTGTGTTCTTTGTCATGGTGACAACGTAGATGCCATGGACCAGCGCCTGCCGGGAACCGATCCGGTAGAAGCTGACCTCTGGCTCGGCAGCAATGGTCACAGCAACTCGGTACTGGGTGGAACGTTCAGTGCCGGAGTTAATATCTTTGATTACTCGCATGGCCGCCCGGCACCCTACTCCTACAATTGGGGCGGAGGTCGGCCAAAAGATAAGAATCACCTTCCGGTTCAGGTGCCGGATATGGCTTATCTCGACCAGGGGAATTTTGGTCTGGCCGGTGGTGGCTATCGTGGACAGGATCCCAACTCAGGAATGTATATCCCGCAGTTGACTGCGGGACAACCGTACGCCTTCAACGCATATGACT
>JAGXHM010000013.1 GCA_024636155.1 Deltaproteobacteria bacterium | reverse complement strand
GGTCCACTGGTCTACGGCATGGGGCATGGTGCCCGCTACCATTTCGACAAACCGGTTTACATGCTCACCCCTGCCGAAGCAACCTTTCTCGTGGCCATGCTGCCCGGACCGCGCATCGCGTACAACCCGGCGACCAAGGCCGCTAAGGTTCGTCAGCGGGCGGCGCGGCTACTCAAGCTGCTTGGTCTTCGTAACATCCTTACTGAAGCCGAGATCGCCGATGCCCTGCTTCAGCTAGGTAAACTCGGCGGGAAAGGTGTGCTAGAATCCCAAAAACAGGCACTCGAAAGTTTGTAATTTAGTTTATCTTTATCACTCGTTGTTGATCGCGAGTTTTTATGGAAAACCTTATGACGCTGGCGAGGATGGAATTTGATTCTGTTCCCGCCTTTTTATCTGTAGCTCTGGATTTCGTGTCTGGTGTCGGGAACAGTTAGAAGGAACAGTTAAAAAAAGAGTGTCTTTTGCGAGTCTCAGCAATCAATGGGAATGGTTATGTCGTTATTACAAGAACAATTGCAGCAGTCATTTGGTTTTAGCTCCTTTCGCGAAGGACAGGAGGAGGTCATCACCAAGCTGTTGGAAGGAAAGTCGGTTCTGGCGGTTTTCCCGACCGGTGCTGGTAAAAGCCTTTGCTATCAGTTGCCCGCGGTTTTGCTTGATGGCTTAACTTTGGTGATTTCTCCGCTCATCGCTCTGATGAAAGATCAGTTGGATTTTCTCATAAGCAAGGGCGCTCCAGCAGCGCGATTGGATTCCACCTTGACGCGTGAAGAAAACCAGAAACTCTTTGACGAGCTTTATAGCGGAAAGTTAAAATTGTTATATATCTCACCGGAGCGTCTGGGGAACGAGCGATTTCTCAAGGCCATCGCCAGGCAAAAGATTTCCCTGCTGGCGATTGATGAGGCGCATTGCATCAGTGAATGGGGGCATAACTTTCGCCCCGATTATCTGAAAATTGCCCAACTGGCAAAGCAGCTCAAGGTCGAACGAACCTTAACGCTCACCGCGACAGCAACTCCGGAGGTTGCGACGGATGTTCGCAAAGCTTTTGGCATTGCCACCACAGATTACGTGCATACAGGCTTTTATCGTCCCAATCTGGAATTAAGCGTTTTGCCGGTTTCCGATGACGATCGTAAAAAGATTTTACTGTCGCGCATTAACAAGCGTGCGCCCGGTTCGACGATCGTCTATGTCACCCTGCAACGTACCGCGGAGGAAGTCGCAGCTTACCTTGTAACACATGGGCACCAAGCGACGGCCTATCATGCTGGTTTGAAAAATGAAGATCGTGCGGCGATCCAGGATGCCTTCATGATGTCCAGGGATACCATTATCGTGGCCACGATTGCGTTTGGCATGGGCGTGGATAAAGCGGATATCCGCTATGTTTACCATTACAACCTGCCCAAAGGTCTCGAGAGTTACTCGCAGGAGATCGGACGGGCTGGCAGGGATGGCGAATCCTCGGTCTGCGAAATGCTGGCTTCCGCAGATGACGCCATCACTTTGGAAAACTTCAGCTACGGGGATACTCCCGAAGCAGAAACCATTGCTGCTTTTACCCGTTACGTCTTTGCCGCTGAAAAAACCTTCAATGTCTCTGAAATCCAACTTTCAAACCAGTTTGATGTGCGGCCATTGGTGGTCAAAACGCTTTTAACCTACCTGGAGTTGGAAGGCTACCTTGGCTCAACCGGTCCCTTTTACGCGGAATACAAGTTTCAATGCCTGAGACCTTCGGCAGAGATCATGGGCCGTTTCAGCGGTGAACGAGCCGAGTTTCTGCAAGCCATTTTTGCTCACGCGCGCAAAGGAACCATTTGGTATACCCTCGACACCGTGGAAGCCAGTCAGGCTATGGGCCAACCTCGGGACCGCATTGTCACTGCTCTGGGCTATCTGGAAGAGCAGGGTGACCTGCTGGTGAATGTGGCCGGCGTTCGACTGGGATACCGTCGCTTAAAGATGCCTGACAGCGTAGAGTCTCTGATCGTCTCACTGAACGAGAGATTCCAGAAAAGAGAAGCGAACGACATCGGCCGGATTCGGCAGGTGATCAGCTTTGCGCAGCAAGACGGCTGCCTGACGCAATATCTGCTGGCCTACTTTGGCGAACAACTCGCACCCTGTGGTCACTGCTGTGTCTGTCTTGGAAAAAAACCAGGGGCCCTGAAACCTTGCAATCCTCCTTGCTTCGATGCTCAGGATGAAAAACGCATTCAGGCGCTGATTGCGGAAGACCATGAGGCACTCGGCAGCGCGCGTCAACTGGCACGCTTTCTCTGTGGCATCACTTCTCCCGCTACGACTCGCGCCAAACTCAGAAAGCAAGGTATGTTTGCAACCTACGACAAATTTCCATTCAAGCAGGTGCTGCACTTTGTGAAGGCTCAAATGACAGGGTGAATGGAAACCAGAAAAATTCGGGGACATGTACCGTACGTGTCCCCGGTCTTCCAGCCTGCATTTAAAGGCTGCGATTATTTCACTATAGGGAGGGTAAAGTTAAAGAGGCTGCCTTCGTTAACCTCACTGGTTACCCCCACGTAACCGTTGAGTTTTTCTACTATGCGCTTCACAATTGAAAGCCCGAGACCGTTGCTGTCGGCATCGTTTTCTCGTAATGAATAGGGAACGAAAAGCTGGGCTTTTTCTGCCTGGCACAAACCCGGTCCGTTGTCTTTTACCCAAAAACGGGCATAGCCATTTTCCAGTAACTCCCCCCCCAATGTGATTTTTGGTGGAGTTCCCCCATATTTGACCGCGTTGCTGATGTAATTGAACCAGACTTCCTCTACCCAGGGTGCATAACCAAGGGCCGTGGGGAACTCTTTTGCCAACGTGATTTCCGCTCCGCATTCTTCAATTTTATGACTCAGTCGGAATGTCGCATCGTTGATGAGCGAGAGCATGTCAAGAGGGGCGACAGTTACATCCTCTTTTCTCACACTGGAGAGAAGAAGCAATTCATCGACAACTTCAGACAATTTCCAGCCTATCCGACGGATTTTATCGATTGACTCACGGGTCTCCTCTTCGTTGAGATTCACATCATGATCATTCAGGAGTTCAGTGTATCCGATCAATGTGGCTAGGGAGCCCCTCAGTTCGTGGGCCACAGTATGGGCAAAAGTGTCGAGTTCCTCATTCCGTGACTGAAGGTTGTTTATAGCCTCTTTACGCAGAGTGATGTCTGTTATGAAGGCCATCGCCAGGTTTCCGTTGGCTGTCTCAAGATGGCTGAGGCTAATTTCAACGGGGAAGTTATGGCCCTTTTTGTGGCGGGCAGCAAGCTCCTTCTCCAGACCCATGGGCCTGATTTTGGGTTTTTTGAAAAAACCTGTTACGTGCTTTGGGTGGGCTCTGTGAAAATTATCGGGGAGAAGGACGTTCAGGGGGTGGCCAACGATTTCTTCTTTTTTGTATCCGAACAATTTTTCCGTTTGCTTGTTAACCAAAACAATCGTCGCAGCGTTATCAATAATCACGACTCCTTCAGCAAGAGATTCCAACAAGGTCCGAATGGTGACATCGTTCTGGAAGAGATCTGTAGCGAAGGCGACTTGTCGCTGAACATTGGGATCACATGTGAAGTCGGTGAACTCTTTGGAAGGCTCCGGAACCTCTCCGTTGGGTTGAGCAGGCTTGTCAGGCTTATTCATTTTCATACTTTATAAACTCCACGAGAGGAACAGGAGAAATCATCATAACGTCTATTTATAACCAATGCGGTAATAATTCTAGCATAAGTGTATTTATATGGAACCCCTTTCTTCTGAAAATCGGGGGACACTCAATATTGAGTGTCCCCAATTCCATGGAAGGCCGTTTCTTTGAATCTGACGGCAGAATCAGTACCACTTCAGCCTGCTGACTTTAGAACTGGTAACGAGACTTTCGAAGACGTCGATGTCACTCATGTCTGGTTTGCCCCGGTAATGGTAGGGGATGACCACGCCCGGTTTGAAGTCATTGACCGCCGAGGCTGCCTGTTCAACGGTCATGGTGTAGGGCAGGTTCATGCAGACAAAGGCGATGTCGATATCACGCAGGGCTCGCATTTCCGGGATATCTTCAGTGTCACCGGAGATATAGAGCCGAACGCCAGCCTTGCTGAGCACGTAACCGTTATCCCGTCCTTTGGGATGAAAATTGAGCCGTTCGGCGGTGGTATTATAGGCGGCAATGGTTTCGATTGTTATGCCGAGCGTTTCGGTGGTCTCGCCGTTGCTGATCGCCGTGCCGTAGCCGAGCTGCTCGATTACAGTCGGCGAACCAATGACCTTTGTCTTATCCTGTTTGATGGTTGCGACCAGTTCCGGGGCGAGATGGTCCTTATGGATGTGGGTGATCAGGATCAGGTCCGGTGGCGGGAACGCGGAAAAGTCTGCAACTTCACCAACCGGATCGACGTAGATTGTGGTCAAGCCGGACTGCAGAACAAAGGTGGCATGCTTGACCGGGGTGTAGGTGAACACTTCTTCTGCAATGGCCCCAGCTGGGATCAAGAGGGCTAACAGAAGCAGGACTATGCGGGATCTATTCATCGGTATTCTCCTTGTGCTATATCGATTGAGATTGGGGACACTCAAAAATGAGTGTCCCTTTTGAGTGTCCCGCATTACCGGACAGATGGACATGAAGCCGCGCTGTGGATCGCCATCGAAGCTGGCAGTTTTCTCTTTCTCTATAAACATTGTCTCTTCCTTGTTTTGCGCCAAAATAAACCTAAGAGCTGCAGGAGAGCATCGAACAGCCCGCCCGGTTTCGTGCCCATTCTGGGCGCTTTTCAGCAAAACTCACGCTCTCCGGTTGTTCAGCATAGGGTTGCCGTAAAACCTGCAGCAAATCATTGACCAGGCTATGATCACCGGCCTCCGCTTTGTCGATCGCCAATTGTGCCAGGTAGTTGCGCAGCACGTATTTAGGGTTAACGGCATTCATCCCCTGTCGTCGTTCATTGGTGCTGAGTCCGTCTTGTGATACACGGTGCAAGTAAGTGCGCAACCAGTCGCTGATCTGGTGTTTGTTCACTTTGGACAATTTTTCCGGGTGGTAATAGGCGTCAAGTAACGGGGCTAGCAAGCTGTCATCATCTTGCTCATCTATCGGATCCAGCTCAGCGAGCTTGCGGTAGAAAATCGTCATGTCGGTTTCCACCAGCTGCAACACTTTTTCCAGATCAGCAGTCAACGGCAGATCGGTTGCTGGTACGAACTCTTTCAGCCCCAGCTTTTGCGCCATCATCTCCTGCCAACCTTGCTTGTAACTGTCGCCGTAAAGTTGCAGCGCCGCTTCCAACGGTTCTGCCTGTTCAATCAGAGGATAAATGGCATTCGCCAGTTGGGCGAGGTTCCAGAGAGCAATCTGCGGCTGGTTGCCGAAACGGTAGCGACCACCGGCGGCATCGGTGGTGTTGGGTGTCCAGTCAGGATTGTAATCTTCCAGCCAGCCGTAGGGGCCGTAGTCAATAGTCAAGCCAAGGATCGACATGTTGTCGGTATTCATAACGCCGTGGACAAAGCCGACGCGCATCCAGTGGACAATCATCTCAGCCGTGCTGCGGCAGATCTCTTCAAACCACTGCAGGTAAACGGCAACCGAAGGCTCACCAAGGTGGGGAAAATCAGTGCGGATCGTGTAGTCGAGAAGTTGGCGCAATGGGTCTATTTCGTTGCGTGACGAAAAAATCTGAAAGCTGCCGAAGCGGGTGAAGGAAGGCGCGACCCGACATACCACTGCGCCCGGCTCTTCTTTAGGGTGTCCATCGTAGAACATATCGCGTGTCACCTGCTCGCCGGTCAACACCAAACTCAGGGCGCGGGTTGTCGGAACCCCGAGATGGAACATCGCTTCGCTGCAGAGAAATTCTCGCACTGAGGATCGCAGCACCGCCAGCCCGTCGCCACGGCGCGAGTAAGGCGTAAGGCCAGCGCCTTTCAGTTGTAGCGCCCAGCGTTCTCCCTGGAGGTTGACAATCTCTCCCAGGTTGATCGCCCGGCCGTCACCGAGTTGACCGGCCCAGTTGCCGAATTGGTGGCCGCCATAGCAGCAGGCATAGGGATCCATGTTTGGCAGTAACTGGTTGCCGACGAAGATCTGCGCGAACGCATCGCTCTCACAAGCCGCAGCTTCCAAATCAAGCAGTTCCGCAACCTCAGATGCGTAGGCCACAAGTTTCGGAGCGGATACCTGCGCTGGTAGGACGCGTGAGTAACAAGCGCGGTGGACCTGGCGCAGGCTATTGCTACTCTCCGGATCGGCGGGGAGTTCGCGAACGAATGCATTATCAAAATTCAGTGTTGCGAGGGATGAATTAATCTTTTGAGTGGGTAGGTTTTCCTTCATGCAGAGATTATCTCACGGCTCCCACTTCAAGGGCAAGATGACCGGAGAAGTTATGTTTCCGCCAAACCATCAATGTCCATTGGGATTGGATCAGTCCAGGTATTGGAACTCAAAAGAAACATCCTTTTAAAGCCACTTTTTTAGTCACTAAAATGTAACTTTTGAGGCTTTTATTTTATCAGTACATAGCAGCCAAATCCAAACTTGTCATCTCCCACCCACCGGCGTAGAATTCTCAAATGCGTCAACATCCAGTCATCTCAGAGTGAAAGATACCCCATGGCTATCCTCAAAGTTGAATCCCTGCGTAAAAAATACGGCTCTTTAACCGCAGTCGATGGCATCTCTTTCCGTGTGCAGACGGGCGAGTGTTTCGGCCTGCTTGGCCCGAACGGCGCCGGTAAAACCACCGCCATTCGCATGCTTTATGGCTACACGCTACGCGACGCCGGGCAGTTGGAAATGTTCGGCCTCGATATCGATAAGAGCCTGCGCGAGATCAAGCGGCGCATCGGCATCTGCCAGCAGGAAGATTCCCTCGATCCCGATCTGACCGTGCGTGACAACCTGGTCGGTTACGCCCGCTACTTTGCGATCCCGAGGCAGGAGGCCGAACGCAGGGCCGATGAACTGCTCGGCTTTTTTGCCCTGCAGAGCCGCGCTAAAGATAAGATCATGGTTCTCTCCGGCGGCTTGAAGAGGCGTCTGATGCTGGCTCGCGCCCTGGTTAATCAGCCCGAACTGCTGATTCTCGACGAGCCGACCACCGGGCTTGATCCGCAGAGCCGTCAGCTGTTGTGGCAAAAGCTCGCTGAACTGAAAAAACAGGGGTTGACGATTCTGCTCACGACCCACTACATGGAAGAGGCGGAGCGGCTCTGCGATCGTTTGGTGATCGTTGATCATGGCCGGATCCTGATAGAAGGCAAACCGGCTGCGCTGGTGCAGGAACGGGTGGGGCATACGGTGATTGAGGTTGCCGACCCGGATCAGACGTTGCGTGATTTTCTGGCCCGGGAAAGTTGCCGGGTCGAAGACCTTGGCAGTCGCCTGCTGGTCTATCTCGACGAAGGTGATGAACTCTTTCTCAAATTGACCCGCGAGGTGCGGGCCGAAGGGTGCATGCTGCGCCCGGCGGGTCTTGAAGACCTCTTCCTGAAGCTGACCGGACGGGAGTTGCGCGAATGAAGTGGCCCAATCCGTCTCAGATAAGCGCCCGGTCATTAAGGGTCTGGCAACGTAATTTTTCTATTTATCGGCAGAACTGGAAGATCTCTTTCTTGCCGCCGCTACTTGAACCCTTGCTCTACATCCTCGCTTTTGGTGTCGGTCTTGCGGTGATGGTCGGTGAACTGGAATACGGTGGCGAAAAACTCTCTTATACGACCTTTATCGCTCCGGCGCTGGTCTCGGTGGCGATCATGCACAATGCTTTTTTCGAGACCACTTATAACAGCTTCGTGCGCATGTATTATCAAAAGACCTTCGATGCTCTGCTGGCAACGCCACTCAACCTCGAGGAGGTCATCCTCGGCGAGATGCTCTGGGCGGCCACCAAGTCGGTCATCGCGGCGACCCTGATGACCTGCGTGATCTCGCTCTGCGGCTTCTTCTCGTTTCCCGGCGCGTTGCTTTTGATCCCGCTGGCGCTGCTCGGTGGCCTCTTTTTCGCCGCGCTGGGGATGATCTGTACCGCTCTGGCGCGAGGGATCGAAATGTTTAACCTGCCGATCTTTCTCGGCATCACGCCGATGTTCCTTTTTAGCGGCACCTTCTTCCCGCTGCAGAACCTGCCGGGTTGGGCCCAGACACTGGCGCAGTTCCTGCCTCTGACCCACCTGGTTACACTGGCGCGCGGCTGCAGCCTGCACGTCTGGTCAGGAGAACTCTGGTTCAGCCTGCTGTACTTGCTGGTCGCCACACTCCTGCTCATGCCGTTGGCGATTGCCCTGATGGTACGGCGGATTGTCGTCTGATAGAGGCAGAGTCAGAAGCCGGGGACACTTAAAAGGGACACCCCTATTGAGTGTCCCGCATTAATTCTGGTGACAGATCACCAATGTGTCACCGGAACTTTATCTATACATACCGATGGGCGGATTGATAGCCCATGCAGGGATAGACCACCAGCTTTCTGGCTTTTCTACTCTTCGTCCTCAATTGTTGAATCTTCCGCGTTTACTTGCTCTTCCCTGGGTCTTTTGTTCCGATGTCCCGGTTTGGCCAGAATCTCCAAATAAAAGGATTCGAGCTGTTCTGATTCTGCCTGAGAAATGGACCTATTAATGGCAGAGACATGAATAACTTCACTGCTTGCTTCATCAACACCGTACCGGCAGTCAAAATCCCAGAAATCTGCATTGGGGGGTAGATTCTTTCTACGTTCTCTCTTTAGATATTTTTTAACTTCAAATTTGATGGCTTCTACAAGCCTTGGAACTTTGATCTTTGGATGAGTCAGTTTAAATGTTTTTCTCATGGTGATTCCAAAAGGTGTGCTTAGGGTTGTTAACAACAAACGCCAATAATCGACATGATATCATGAATCCCCGTAACACATTATTATTGATGTCACCGGAGGCCGCACGGGACGAGTGAAACCCAGCGTTAAGTGTCCCGCTCGACCCGGATCAATGAGTTGCCTTGTCACCCCAGATGAATCTTAAACGTTGATCACGACCACAGTTCCATCGATACGCATTGTAGCGAATGGGGTTGTTCTTGTAGTAATCCTGATGGTAACTTTCGGCTCCCTTGATCGGGTAGAAGGTCGATGTATCCAGAATGGGTGTGACCACTCTTTGGTCAGGGAACATCGCGACAACGTGACTCTTCGATGCCTCGGCAATCTTTCTTTCTGATTCATTGGCGACAAAAATGGCCGCCAGATAACTGTGCCCTTTGTCACAGAATTGCCCACGATCATCAAAGGGATCGATATTCACCCAGTAATAATCGAGCAATTGTTTGTAACTCACCTTGTTCGGGTCATAGGTTATTTCGACCGCTTCATAGTGCCCCTCATGGTTGCCGTTGTAAGTTGGCTCTTCCAACGTGCCACCAGTGAATCCGGAGACCACATCAGTGACACCCTCAAGTTTTTCAAAATCCGACTCCATGCACCAGAAGCATCCTCCCGCCAGGATCGTTTTGTCGGCCAGGGCATTCGTGGCAAAAATGAGCGTTATCGTCAAGAGGAAAAGAATCTGTCTGTATTTCATAAGACCTCCAGCTAGGCAGAGATTAAGTTGATCAATATGAGATGACACAGCAATCAAGCCGTGTCATCACGACTTGTCTGTTATTTGAATAATACCGCATATTCGGCATAACCCTCTTTCACCAGATCGGCTTGAGGAATAAAACGCAGTGCCGCCGAATTCATGCAGTAACGTAATCCGGTTGGGGCAGGGCCGTCATTGAAAAGGTGGCCAAGATGCGCATCTGCATCGTGGCTGCGGATTTCGGTACGGACCGAGAAGAAGCTGCGATCTTCCTTCTCAACGATCTGGTCAGGATCCAATGGCTTGGTAAAGCTTGGCCAGCCTGTCCCTGATTCATACTTGTCAGTGGAGCTGAAAAGCGGTGCTCCGGAGATGACATCGACATAGATTCCCGGTTCGTGATTATTCCAGTAGACATTGTTGAAAGCCGGTTCGGTTCCATTCTCTCGGGTGACCTTGTACTGCAACGGGGTCAATCTACTGCGGAGCTCTTCATCGGTAGGAATCATGGTCTGGCCTCTCTTCATTTTCATGTTGTCGTGCTTCATTGATTGGGACGTTGCCATGTCATCGGTCTTGTCCATTTTCTCGCCCATGCTCTTACTTTGTACTTGAACAAATCCGATCATAACCAGAGTCAAACTGAGGATTGTGATTATCAGGGTTTTCATGATGTCCTCCATCTTTGTGCGGTTGTTATGTCTATTTTCGTCTTTTATGTGCATGAAGTATAGCTGATCTGTTTAATTTCTGATTAAGGAAGATGTAAAGATTTGGTAAAGTTTGAATCTGGAGATGGGGACTTCCTGAAGCATCTCGAATTAATGCTCGGTCAGAAGAATTCCCGCAGACTTTCGTTGATCCCCATCAGGGTCTGGTACCAGAACTCTCTGGCTGCCTCGACCTCATCCTGTTCAAACTTGTCGAGCCATTCTTCAAGACGGGGATCCTGCTCCTGGTCGACCTCCTTTTTCCGTTTCAGAAAGGAATGTAGAAAGTCGATGTTGCGTTTCGATTCCCAGAAAATCGGGCTGTTGCTGCTGTTGAGCTGGCTGGCAAGAACGTCGATCGCGCGCATGAACTGTGCCTTGCAATCGTATAGGGATCCCATGGCTTCGGGAAGCATCTCCTCTGCCCAGCCGCGGTGAAAGCGGCAGGTGCCGAGATTGTCGAGAATAAGCTCATTCTTCATGCGCTCTGCACACATTCTTCCCAGCACCCGGGGTGGAATGAAGTCGTAGCTATAGATCATGTAGTACTTTCCCATGATGGTCATCGGGGCCAACACTCCGGCAACCCAGTACTGATTGGGAACCATCCATCCCCGCCGGTTGAAGGCGACGTACACCAAACGATCGTGCAGAGACTTTCCCTTCGCGCGTGATTGGATCTTGCTCCATTTGCGCACCCCTTCCCTGAAATCGAGGATGCCACGGCGTTCCAGAATCGCATCGATGAGCTCGCAACCGAGTTCGGCGTTGTGCACCGAATCATTAACAACATCGAAACTCATCACCTCCCACCGTGGCATTCTGCTGACTCCAAGTTCTTCCCGGGTCAAAAGGCCCTCGTCCAGCAAATCCATCAGCCAGGCCAATACACCTCCGCCGGAGATGGCATCAAAGCCCATAGCGTCACAGTGGTGGGTCAGCTTTTCCGCCGCTCGCTGGTCGAAAATGCCGCACAGGGGCCCCATGGTCTGGTAAGGCTCGTAGTCCTTTTTGTAGATCCCGTTCAGTTTTTTGCAAAGAGCGACGCAGGGCTCGCCGCAGGTGGTCTGCTGCTTGTTCCGGATCGTCTCTTCGTTGAACTGTTTGAGATAGTGATCGACCACGAAGTTCTGGTGCAGGGACTGTCGTGCCTCCTCTGTCCAGGAAATGGTGCGGTAGTTGAAAGCCAGGATCTTGCCACCGATACCGGCGTAGTTAACACCGAATGTCCCGCCGGTACTTAACCTCTCGTCGTACCGATACTTGGTGGTCACCTCCAAATCCTTTTGCATCATGCGCAGGCTGTACTTGTTCTTGAACCATTCATCGGCCACCTTACGGTCACGGAAGTCCTCGTCCACCATCGTGCCGCCGTAAATGATCGCCACGATGCCGTGGTTCTGAACCATCGCGCTGCCGAAGCCGCCGCGCCCAGCCCAGGTGTCGACATGGCTGATTTCCCCCTTGTTAATGGGGACCGACATGATCCCCCCCATGTCGGTATGCATCGCCGCCGTGCCGGTAGCGAGGATGCGTGGATCGTTCTCATAAGCCCCTCCGAACATCTCATAGACGTGGTCGGTGAGTGAGTAGACGCCGGTTCTCCCGGTTTTCCAGAGACTCTCTACGTCGACGGGAACCACCTCCACTTCGATCTCTTCACCGTGGTTGCGGTTGAGACAGAGGACTGAGGGGATGGGAGCCTTGCCCGTCAGACAGAGCATGTTGATCCCCAAGTTGTCGAACACCAGTCCCGCGCCCCCCATGGAACTGATGTAAAGCCCTTGCCAGCAAGGAGAGAATCCGGTCACCACCAGTCGATTAGAGCCCGGGAAGATGGATCCGGCAAAGATACCGACGCCGAAATTGAGGCTGCGGTACTTTTGGGTCATATGGATACCGAGATCCACTGGTCCGAAATAGCGGTCGAAGCCGTATCTCTTCATTTTGTAAAACCCGGTCGTGGGATCGACCATGAGTACCCGCTGGAACATCTCCACGTTTCACCTCGTTTCGTACTGTATTGTGCCGGAAGTTGACTCGTTTAAGAACTCTTATAGCTGAGGGAGGGAAATCTGCAAGCCATGGAAATGGACTTTGGACGGAGAAGAAACGGTAGGGATTCAGAAAAGCCTATCGTCTCTGCCCTGAATAATGGCAAAATGTCCAGCCCTGTCAATGCTGGGAAATAGTACAGAGTTAATACGCGCGGAAAAAGGTCTAATAACGATGCAGGAATTAAGATATCTGTCTGGCTATCCCCAACAGATAACCGAACAGATCAGACAGCTTATTGAAGAACAAGGACTGAGCTCGGTGCTGCTCAGGAAATATCCGGTCTCCCATGAGATCAAGACCGATAAGGCGCTTTACGATTTTACTGTCGAACTCAAGAATCAGTTCCTGCGTAAAGCCAACCCCTTGAGCAAGGTGGTCTACGACAGCAAGATCGATGTTATCCACCATGCCCTCGGTTTGCACAGCTTCATCTCCCGGGTGCAGGGGGGGAAGCTGAAGGCGAAACACGAGATCCGGGTCGGTTCTGTTTTCAAGACAGCACCCCTGGCGTTTTTAAGGATGATTGTTGTTCACGAGCTGGCGCATCTCAAAGATAAGGAGCATAACAAGGCCTTTTACGCGCTCTGCGAACATATGGAGCAGGATTACCACCAGTTGGAGTTTGATATGCGCCTCTATTTGACCCACCTTGAGTTGATAGGGCCGCTTTACTAGTTATTGTCGAGGTTCTCCTCAGATAGTCTTTTGCGTTTTTATTGTTTCTGGGGTTTAATGCTTCTTCATGTTTTCTTTGCAATTCGTGGTAAAACTTTCTTATGCTAGACAAACGTAAACCGATGATCGGTGTCATTGGCGCCTCGCAACCGTCTGCTGAAGGCTTGCGCATGGCCGAAGTTGTTGGCCGGGAGATTGCCAGTCGTGGAGCGGTGCTGGTCTGCGGCGGCCTTGGTGGTGTTATGGAGGCAGCCTCGAAGGGGGCCGTTGAAGCCGGTGGCGATGTCATGGGGATTCTGCCCGGGCCGGACAAGGCTTCGGCCAATCCCTATGTGACCCTGCCTGTTCCGACCAACATGGGTCATGCGCGTAACGTGATTATTGCCCATACCGCAGAGGCCTTGATTGCGGTGGAAGGGGAGTACGGCACTTTGTCTGAAATTGCAATAAGTCTCAAACTTGGTAAACCGGTCTTTGTGCTGCTCGGAGGTCCCCAGATTGTTGGGCCCGTTCCCGCGGATTCAGCCGAGTCGGCGGTTACCCTTGCTTTTGGAAGTCTGAAATTATGAATCAATCGATTGCCTGTAATCTGACTCATTCCGAAGAGTTCTCAACCGGTCTCATTGAATGGTTGCGTGGTAAGGGTTCGATCTTGATCGTTACTCATGATCACCCAGATCCGGATGCTCTTGCGGCCGCATTTGCCTTGCAACACCTGATTCTGATCAAGACGGGACAAGAGTCAACAATAGCTTTTGGTGGTGTCATCGGTCGCCGTGAGAATCTAGTAATGGTTGCCGAGTTGGGGATCAAGACGAAGCCGATTGAAGACCTTGATCTTGATGCGTTCAATGCGGTCTGTATGGTTGATACCCAGCCTGGGACTGGCAATAACTCCTATCCGGAAGAGAGACGGATTGATCTGGTCATTGATCATCATCAACTCAGGGAACAGACTCAGGCTTGTCGTTGGGTTGATGTGCGTCCGGAATATGGTGCTTCGGCGAGTATTCTCTTTGAGTACCTGCAGTCTCAGGAGGTCAAGATTGCCACCAAGTTGGCAACAATTCTTTTCTATGCAATCAAGTCGGAGACCGAGGATCTCGGTCGCGACTGGAGCAAGTCGGATCGCGACGCCTACCTGAAAATGATGCCACTCTGTAACAACCGTATCCTGCATAAAATTACCCGACCTAAATCAGCGCGGATCTATTTCAAATATTTTAATATCGGCCTGAAGAATGCGAAGATTTACGGCAACACACTCATCTTCACCCTTTACGATATCGACCATCCGGAGATTGTGGCTGAGATAGCTGATTTTCTTATGCGCGTTGAAGGCGTAGAAATCGTTGTTGGCCTGGGAAATTATCAAGGCGAAGGGGTGCTTTCATTGCGTACCAGCCACCTTGAAACCCATGCCGGAGTTTTGATGCAGGAGATCATCAAAGGGCTCGGAACCGGTGGAGGTCACAGTATGACTGCTGGTGGTCAAGTCCATCTCGTGTCGACTGATCAAGCCGCTCTGGCCGAATTGGAGTCAGAACTGGTACGGCGTCTTCTGAAGGCGCTGGGGCGCGATCTGGTTGAGCCAGAGCAACTGGTTCCGTGAGCCACTCTAACCCTGCGTTGACAGCCAAACAGATCTGGAGTATAAAACGCGCCATGTCCCGCCTTACCCTGAAATTGTTTTGTCTGTCTTTTTTCCTCCTGATTTTTGCCTTGCCTGCCAGCGCTCTTGTTGAGGTCGGACGTCCAGGTGAAAAGCCGCTGGTCATCGAAGATGTCTATCTGCGCGAAGGGACGGCTTTTGTTTCCATCGCTGACATTCTGACTGCCCTTGAACTTGAGGGTGAGTGGGATTCGGTGGCCCATGTCTATTCGATTCGTACGCCACACGGTCACGCTATAATCTCGCCGGGTAGCCAGTTCCTGAAGCTGGGTGACAATTTTATCCCGGTTGCTCATCGGCCGCGTTTTATCGATGGTAAACTACGTGTTTCGGAAGCCTTTCTGCTGCGCCAGTTGGCGCCACTCCTTACCGAGCCAATTTATTATCGCAACCACAATCCACCGGAACCGGCTCAAGATGAAGATCCGCTTGATCGGCTGTTCGCCTTTCTGCTACGGAAAAAAGAGCCGGTTACCGATGGCACCAAGTGGGTGGTTTCTATCGATCCTGGACATGGTGGCGAAGATAGCGGCGCGCTCGGTTTGAATGGTAGTAAAGAGAAAGTCGTGACCCTTGCAATTGGACAACTCCTGGAAAAGCTTTTGAAAATGCATCAGGATGCTCCGGTGGTGGTGACGCGCGACGGCGATTATGCTCTCGATATGGAGCGCCGCCTGGAAGTTGTTGCCAAAGGCCAGGCTGATGTGATGCTCTCCCTACACGCACAGTCATTTTTCTCGCCAGAGACCTCAGGTGTTAATCTCTATATCCAGCCACAGACCGAACGTGATGTTCCCGACGGCATGGTCGTCGAAAATTCCAGCTTGAGGCTCGCCGAAATTCTGCGGAAGCAGCTGGAAAAGAGTGGCTTCGATGTCCATGGTATCAAAGAATTACCAGTTTACCCTCTGGGACGTGGTGACCTGCCCCGCGTTATGGTGGAAATGGGCAGCTTGACCAATACGATTGATTTGACCATGCTGGAGGATCCGATCCGTCAGCAGGACTTTGCCCGTGCTCTCTTCGATGGATTGCAGGCTTTTTTTGACACCTTCTCAGGAGTACAATGATGAGTTCATCTTCTCAGCTTCGTCACGATGGTCGCCAGGCGAGCCAACTGCGTCAGATCAAAATTGAACGTGGTTTTACCCGCTATGCCGAAGGATCGGTACTGATCTGCTTCGGTGAGACCCGGGTTTTGTGTAATGCTTCAGTTGAAGAAAGAGTACCGTCGTTCATGCGTGGACAAGGGCGTGGTTGGGTCACAGCCGAGTACAGCATGCTGCCTCGTGCAACTCATACGCGCTCAGTTCGCGAAGCCGCGCGCGGCAAATTGGGTGGTCGGACCATGGAGATCCAGCGTCTGATTGGCAGGGCTCTGCGTGCTGTGGTTGACCTTGAACTCCTTGGCGAACGCACAATTGTAATCGATTGTGATGTTCTTCAAGCCGATGGTGGAACGCGTACGGCATCGATCACCGGAGCATGGATCGCGCTTACCGATGCGATTGAAAAGTTGATCTCGCAGGGGCTGCTCAAAAAAACTCCTTTAAAAGACAGTGTTGCTGCAATCAGTTCAGGAATCGTTGCTGGTCGGCCCGTTCTCGATCTCGATTATGTGGAAGACTCGGGCGCCAGTGTCGATATGAATTTTGTTATGACTGGTGATGGTCGTTTTGTTGAAGTACAGGGGACGGCAGAAGAAGAGCCTTTTACTGATATCGAGCTTGATGGTCTGCGTGACCTGGCCAGAGCAGGTTGTCTTGAGCTGGCACAATTGCAACAAAAGGCGATAAGCCCGCAATGATGGAACTGGTCGTCGCCACGCGCAACGCAGGCGAGCTCAAGGAGATCCGCCGTCTGCTTGAAGGGCATGGCGTGAGTGTCCTTGGTCTGGATAGGTTCCCGGAGGCCCCGGAAGTTGAAGAGGATGGCGATACTTTTGCTTTAAATGCGGCAAAAAAAGCGGAAACCCTTGCCAAGGTTACTGGGTTGCCGTGTCTGGCAGACGATTCAGGCCTGACTGTTACGGTCTTGCAGGGTCGTCCCGGTGTCCATTCGGCACGTTTTTCCGGTGTTGACGCCAACGATAGCAGTAATAATCTCAAACTTCTCGATCAGATGGCTCTTGTGCCAGAGGATCAACGACAAGCCGCTTTCTGCTGCGTGATGGCTCTCTGTCTGCTGGATCAACCAACCCGCCTCTTTGAAGGCCGTGTCGAAGGGCTGATCCTGAGTCAGGAGCAGGGTGACGGTGGCTTCGGTTACGATCCGCTGTTTTGGGTGCCTGATTTCGACTGCACCATGGCCGAACTGCCTCTCGATATCAAAAACCGTATCAGTCATCGCGGTCAGGCTTTACGTCAAGTTGTCGCATTTCTCTCTACTTTTCAGCGTTAAGTCCCGGCAAATTGCCGAGAAAGATTTCTAATGTGGTTTCTTGGAAATTTTTACTTTATTTTTTTCCAAACGGTGTTTAATATACGTGTTCTGCGTATACAGTATGCAATATGCATTTGGTGTGTGACGAGGCAGGAGAGAGAAGCAGCGCTGACTCGTGGCAATGTGGCAAGGGCTATTAATATGGGAGTGTCAAGTCGTTTGCGAGGGCCTCCTTTAATAGGAGATGACAAGGCGTGTTGTCTTGTTTCGTCTCTAGTGCCGGTTTCGGCTGGTCTTTGAGCAGGTCTTTTTTCGGGTTTCATCTATTACAACACATTGATTAAGGGATCAAAATCATGCAACTGACGCAAAGTTCTGTGGGCAGAAAGATCATCATGGCCGTTACCGGTCTCGTGTTGATCTCGTTTGTTTGTGTGCACCTCTTGGGCAACTCGTCCATGTTTTTCGGTGCAGACGCAATCAACGCTTATGCGCAGAAGCTGCACAGTCTCGGACCATTCGTCTGGGTCTTCCGGCTAGTAATGCTGGCAGCTTTTGCAATTCATCTCGTTTTCGGGATCCAGTTGACCTTGGAGAACAGGGCAGCAACTCCTGAAACCAACGTGCAGGTCAAACGACTGAAGACCGGTTTCGGTGCTGAAACGATGATCGTTTCCGGCGGCGTACTCTTCTTCTTTGTCGTCTATCACATTCTGCACTTCACCGCTCGAGTGACCAACCCTGAGATCTATGTTCCGCTCGGTGATGCTGGCATGGTCGATGTCTACTTCATGGTGGTTAATGGATTCAGGAGTGCGCTGCCGGTTATTGTTTATGTCGCCGGTATGATCTTCTTGTTCCTGCATGTCAGTCACGGCTTCCAAAGCCTGTTCCAGACCCTGGGACTGAGCAATGACAAGTCTCTTCCGGTCATGGGAACGTTCGGCAAATTGGTTGGTTTTGTGCTCCTCCTGGGGTACATCGCCATTCCTTTGTCGATCGTTTTCGGCTACATTAAGCTTTAGGAGGTCGATTTAATGATACTCGACGGCAAGTGTCCTACTGGACCAATTGAAACTTCCTGGGATCGTCATCGCTTCGAATCGAAGCTTGTCAATCCTTCGAATAAACGTAAATACAAAGTTCTCTGCGTCGGTACCGGTCTCGCCGGTGGTGCTGCGGCTGCTTCTCTGGGCGAACTGGGCTACAATGTTCATGCTTTTTGCTACCAGGATAGTGCTCGCCGCGCTCACTCCATCGCAGCACAGGGCGGCATCAATGCTGCCAAGAACTATCCAAACGATGGTGACTCCATCTACCGCCTCTTTTACGACACCATCAAGGGCGGTGACTTCCGTGCCCGTGAAGCTGACGTCTGGCGTCTGTCCCAGGTATCAAACAACATCATCGACCAGTGTGTAGCTCAGGGCGTACCTTTTGCCCGCGACTATGCTGGTTACCTGGACAACCGTTCTTTCGGTGGTGCCCAGGTCTCCCGTACCTTCTTTGCCCGTGGCCAGACCGGCCAGCAGCTGCTGCTCGGTGCCTACTCCGCTCTTTCCCGTCAAGTAAAGGCCGGCACAGTTACTCTCCATGAACGCCGTGAGATGCTTGACCTGGTCATGGTTGATGGCGTTGCCAAAGGTATTACCTGCCGCAACATGGTCACTGGTGAAATCGAATCTCATTGGGGTGACGCAGTCATCCTGGCCACCGGTGGTTACGTCAATGTTTTCTATCTTTCCACCAACGCCATGGGTTGCAGTGTCACCGCCGCCTGGAAAGCCGCCAGAAAAGGCGCCTATATGGCTAACCCCTGTTACACTCAGATTCATCCGACCTGCATCCCTCAGAGTGGCGAGCATCAGTCGAAGTTGACCCTGATGTCCGAGTCGCTGCGTAATGATGGCCGCTGCTGGGTGCCGAAGAAGGCTGAAGATTGCGAGAAGCCAGCTGCGGATATTGCTGAGAATGATCGCGACTACTATCTGGAGCGTAAGTATCCTTCCTTTGGTAACCTCGCACCTCGTGACATCGCTTCTCGTGCTGCCAAAGAGCAGTGTGACGATGAGCGCGGCGTTGGACCCGGCAAGCGTGGTGTCTATCTCGATTTTGCTGATTCGATCAAGCGCCTCGGTGAAGACACTATCGCTGGGCGTTACGGCAATCTCTTCGAGATGTACGAGAAGATTACTGACGAAGATGGCTACAAGCAGCCGATGCGTATTTACCCTGCACCGCACTATGCTATGGGTGGTCTCTGGGTCGATTACAACTGCATGAGCAACGTGCCTGGCCTGTTTGTCCTCGGTGAAGCCAACTTCTCCGTGCACGGCGCCAACCGCCTCGGTGCTTCGGCTCTGATGCAGGGTCTGGCTGATGGCTACTTCGTTATCCCGTACACCATCGCTAACTACCTGGTGACTGTTAAACCGGGCGAAGTCAAAGACGATCACGCAGCGTTCAAAGAATCTGCCGACGAGGTCAAAGCTGATATCGACAAACTGCTCTCCATCAACGGCACCAAGACACCTTCAGAATTCCATCGTGAACTCGGCACGATTATGTGGGAGAAAGTTGGTATGGCACGCAGTGAAGAAAGCCTCAAGGAAGCTCTCGAGCTTATTCCTGCGCTGCGCGAAGAGTTCTGGAAGAACGTCAAGGTGGTTGGTACCAATGAGCAGTTCAATCAGGAGCTTGAAAATGCCGGTCGTCTCGCTGACTTCTTCGAGTTTGCCGAGATTCTCACTAAAGATGCACTCAACCGCGAAGAATCTTGCGGTGGTCACTTCCGTACCGAGCATCAGACTGATGATGGCGAAGCAATGCGTAACGATGAAGACTTCTGCTACGTTGCTGCCTGGGAATTCAAAGGCACGGGTGTTGAACCTGAATTGCATAAAGAGCCATTGAAATTTGACAATGTCAAGCTGGCCGTAAGGAGTTACAAATAATGAAACTCAAACTGCACGTATGGCGCCAAAATGGCCAAAATGATAAAGGAAAGCTGGAGACTTACGATGCTCCAAATGTAAGTCCTGACCAGTCATTCCTGGAGATGCTGGATGATGTCAATCTAGACCTGGCCAGAACAGGCAGAGATATCATTGCTTTCGACCACGATTGTCGTGAAGGCATCTGCGGGATGTGTTCACAGGTTATCAATGGCGTTCCTCACGGCGGCCAGGATCGGACCACGGTCTGTCAGCTGCACATGCGGAAATTCAAAGATGGCGACGAAATCTTTATTGAGCCGTGGAAAGCGCGCGCCTTTCCAGTGATCAAAGATCTGGTTGTTGATCGTAACGGCCTGGAGAAGATCATGCAGGCTGGTGGTTACACCTCTTGTCATACCGGCGGTGTCCCTGACGGTAACGCTCTGCCAATTGGCAATCCGGTTGCTGAATACTCTATGGATGCTGCTGAATGTATCGGTTGCGGTGCCTGTGTCGCTTCCTGCCCGAACAGTTCGGCCATGCTCTATACTGGCGCTAAGGTCGCTCAACTGGCGGTTCTGCCGCAGGGCAAAGTGGAAGCTCAGCAAAGGGTCTTGGCAATGACTGAAGCAGCCAAAGAAAATGGCTTCGGCAACTGTTCCAACCACTACGAGTGCCAGGCTTCATGTCCTAAAGGCATAAACGTCAAATTCATCGCCAAGCTTAACCGTGAATACATGAAGGCGCTTCTCTAGTAATTTGTAGTCGTTTTTAGATGATCTAAAGGGCGGACCATACGGTTCGCCCTTTTTCTGTGAAAGACCGCCTGCTGATGTCACAGCAGTTAAAATTAATCCGTGTGAGAGGATTGTGAGATGGGCATGCTAAACTCCTTACTTAATTGATTGTTTGCAGCGACGTGCTGCACTCATGAAAATTTTTTTGACTAGGTTATGCAAGGAGAAAGTATGCGATTGTTTGCATTTGTTATGTCGTTGCTTGGGGTTTTTGTCTATCTGCTATTCCATTTTTCTTTCTGGGCTGCTTTTGGTGCTATGTACGTGGTTGGGATGGTTGTTGTCGCATTGATTGCAGGCTTCGGTGAGCATCAGGCGTCATCTCAGTTGGGGTGGAATGCGCCTTCAGAATCGGGGCAGCTAAAGTGATCTTCGGTATGGCCTGAGTTTTGTAAAGACTGATTGGGCTTTTTTAAAATATTTGAGCATGAAAATCATAAGATACGGGTGACTTGATAAAGGTCACCCTTTTTGTTTTTGCAGGCTTTATCTTTTGCGCAGTAGAATGGTGCTAAATTCATCAAGGATACTGTTGCGAATAACTTCGCAACCTCTTTTCTCATATGCTTGCCGCACGTCGAAATTGTATTCCCACAAAATCCCCGAGAGCAGTAGTGCCCCTCCTGGTTTCAATTTGAAGGTTAATGAATCCACCAGGTCAAGCAGGATATCACCGTAGATGTTTGCCAGAATCAGGTCGAAATCGTATTTCTGTACCGCATCCAGCGTGCCAGTGATATGGGTCACTTGATCGACAAGACCGTTAAGCTGGAAGTTGGTCTGTGCCGTCTCAACGGCTTTGGGTTCGATATCGACACAGACTACATGTGCGGCGTCGAGTTTGAGCGTGGCAATCGCAAGAATCCCGGTGCCACTACCGAGGTCAAGGATTTGTGCCCCCTTGATTTCAGGTAAAGATTCAAGGATTTCCAGGCAACTCGCGGTTGTTTCGTGCTCTCCCGAACCGAAGGCGCCGCGCCGCATCACCAGATCGATGCGTCCATCGGTTGCAAAGGAGTGGTCGGGGGGAACGATGCGAAACTTTGATCCGATGTTGAAGGGGGGGTACATAGAACCTCTTGGTACGCAGTGTATCGTATGAGACTTATTTATAAAGGAGTTATAATCCAAGAAAGATCATCACACTTCAACGCAAAGACGCTAAGAGTAAAGAAAGGCACAAAGAAAAGCTTTCTCATCCGTTGGGTTGTTTCTGCTTTTGCTGTGCGTCTTGTTCCTAATCCTTTGCGTCTTTGCGTTGAAAAGATTCGAGCCTTCGTTTTGGTTGTAAAATTGATTTGACTCTTTGTTTACACCCCGCGCGCATTGAACTTATAAACCCTGGCTTCGTAGAATAAACAGCGCGATGGTATAGGTTACGGCGGAGAGAAGGGTGGAGAGCATAACGCTGGCACCAGCGAGTTCAGCATCACCCTTGAGTTGGTCAGCCATGATGTAGTTGGCGGTTGCGGCAGGTGTCCCGGCAATCAATACGCCGATGCCAAGATCCATCCCCTGAACGCCCATGCTGAAGAGCAGGGCGAATGCCAGAATCGGCATCCAAATTGTTTTGACACAACTTGCCAGTGTCGCCTTGAACAGATCGCCGCGCAACTTTTCAAGCGAAAAGCCGCCTCCGATTGCTAATAATGCCAGAGGCAGGGTCATGCCGGTCGCGATCTTCAGGCTACGTTCAAAGACCAGGGGAATTGGTAGATCGAGAAAGCTCCAGATGATCCCCAAAAATGACGCAATAATCAGTGGGTTTAGAGCAATCTGACGCACCCAAAATATGGCACCGCGCTGCTCTCCATCGCCGCGATGCGGCCAGAGTAGGGCAAGGATGGCAAAAAGGTTGAGAAAAGGAACGAGAAAGCCCATCAGGATGCCAGCTTTGGTCAGACCTGTCTCACCGTAAGCGTTGAGTGTAATCGCCAACCCCATGTAAGCAATGTTGCCGCGAAATGAGGCTTGACTGAAGACACCTCGGGCTCTGCTTGGATAATTCCTGACGACCGTATAAAGGTATGAAGCAACGAAGGTGATCGCCACTGCGGCAACCGAACCGACAATTAATCGTCCGTTAAAATTGGCAAAAAAGTCTGCTGTGCCAATTTTGTAAAAGAGCAGCAAGGGCAGACAAACATAGTAAACCAACTTATTCGTCTGTTTTAGAAAGGCCGCATCGATCAGTTGCCAACGGCGTAACAACCAGCCGAGGCCTATGACTGAAAAGACCGGCAAGACGATATTTATGATGTCGAGGAAGAGTGGCATTCTGTTTGTCCTCAGTCGATAAAGCCTGGATTCGCCAATTATTTATGGTCTCTAGCAGCCTGTCGGATAATCAGGGTTGAAGCGAAAATTTGGATGTTTGAGACCAGATTTTAGCTCATTTGAGAGTAATAGCCGTAGCTATTGGTCGAAAAGGAGCTGAGATATGGGCCAAACAGGCGAATTTGCAGCCAGTTCATTGATTGTCCGACAGGTTGCTAGGCTGATTATCTTTCAATAAATTGGTTGAATTGCGAAGGCCGCCATCGCAATTGATGGTGGCCTTTATGTTAATAAGTTGGTTCATTAGGTATGGTGTCCTCAGAACCAAAATCAGAAGAGGTATTATAGCCCCGACTCCCCGGCTCATTCAGTCGTGTTTGATAAAAGTGCCGTTCCTGTATTCTTCAAAAGCTTGCTGCAGCTCTTCCTGAGTATTCATTACAATAGGCCCGCGCCAGGCGACCGGCTCGCCCAACGGCTTGCCGCCAACCAGCAGAAAACGAAGTTCCTCATCACCGGCGGTGATCATGACTTGCTCGCCCGGTTCAAAGAGCACCAGTGACTTGTTACCCAGCTCATCGCTAGACATTTCATCAAATCGACCACTGCCGGCATGCACATAGGCAAACACGTTGTGATCTTCCGGGGTTGGGTGAACAAAAACCGTATTGGCAGGCAGCTTCACATCAAGGTATTCCGGCTCGATCATCACGTCTTCAACCGGTCCGCGTACCTTGCCAACCTGCCCACAAATTACCTTGACTGTGGCACCGCCATCAAGGGTCACAGTTGGGATCTCCTCAGCACTAATATCACGGTAGCGCGGGTGCATCATCTTGTCAGCTGCCCGCAGATTGGCCCAGAGTTGAAAACCTTCCATCTTGCCTTCACTGTCACCTTTCGGCATTTCCTGATGAATGATGCCGCTACCGGCCGTCATCCACTGCACATCGCCACGACCGATTATGCCCTTGTTGCCCAGGCTGTCACCATGCTCAGCAGACCCTTTAAGCATGTAAGTGATGGTCTCTATGCCGCGATGCGGGTGCCACGGGAAGCCCTTCTTATAATGTTCCGGAGTATCGGAACGGAAATCATCAAAGAGCAGGAAGGGGTCAAACAACGTCACGTCGTTGTTGCCGAACGCTCGATGCAAGTGGACTCCGGCGCCTTCCATCGTAGGCATGCTGGTCGATACACGTTTGATCTTTCTGGTCTTCATCGGTGTCTCTTGCTTGAAATATAAGGTTCGGAAATAAGTATTGTACCACTTGCAGAAAGAATTTGTAGTTGCGGGCACTCAATTTCACAAAAGGGGGACGTTGCAAAAGGGGGACGTTGTTGCTTTATTTCTCGTTTCTTTCTAAATTTCCTATAAAGTCGTTCAAGGATCGGATGACATAATAGCTGTTCTAATCGGTTCGAACTTACAAGCTCAGAGCTAATCTCGACACGACAGGGACACTTTCGGGAGTGTCCCCGCTGTGCTCCCCCTCAAGTAGAGCTCACGACTGCTAACATCTGCGCCGGCCTGTCCCCATGGCCGTGAAACCTGTGACCGCGCGAGGCGTCGAGATAGACGCTGTCGCCCTGTTCAAGCCGGTATTCTTTGCCATCATAAAGCATCTCTATCGTGCCCGACACAATGTAGATAAACTCCTGGCCGTCGTGGGCAATCGGCTCCCCTTTCGGGGCTTTGGGGTCGAATGTCAGCATGAAAGGTTCCATGACGTGACCGCCTGTTCCCGGGCGCGTCAGGGTGTCGTAGGCATAGCCCTGTTCAGTGTTTCCCTGCTGCCCGCTGAAGGATTTTCCTGAACGACAGATGGTTAGCGAACTGGAAACCGTGCTGCCGCCATGCAGGAGTCCTTCGAACTTTGAACCAAGAATCCGCGAAAGATTGATGACAACCCCCACCGGAGGGACCGCGGTTCCTTCTTCATAGGCCTGCAACTGTGTCAATTCCAGTCCGGCCAGCTTACACACCTCTTTCTGGCTCAACCCTGGGCTTCGCGTAATTTCTGAACTCGTTCACCAACATACTTGCGCATGGCTTCCCTCTCTTCGTTTTAAGCAATGATTCAGCTTTATTCCTAACCGCACGGCATGTGGACGGCAGTCCACATGTCATAAGTGGGTTAAATAAGTGCTAATTTAATTTCGTTTGGCAGGCACAATCCGTCCGCTCATCAGGCGCAGATAATTCCAGTAGCGTTCAATACTCGGCCGCAGAATCTCTTCGGTGACTCCGGTATTGCGGAAGCGGCGTTGCAGAGAAAGATACATCATCAGCGCTTCGTTGGAAAATTCCGGCTCAACATTAATCACATAACGTTCGCCGTCGAATACTTCAAAGACCGGGAACAGTCCGGATCGCACCGCCAGCCGCACCAATTCGATCCCCATGGCCGGTTCCGACTTCCAGCCTGTCGGGCAGGGGGAGAGAACGTGGAGAAAGCGAAACCCCCTGGCGTCCAGCGCAAACTGGAGCTTACGCAGGGTATCATCGCTGTGGGCCAGTGAGATGGAGGCTGCATAAGGGATGCGGTGGGCCGCCATGATGCCGATGATATCTTTTTTAATCTCCTGCTTGCCGCGCGGGGTGCTGGTAGTCGCGGCTCCGGCAGGGGTTGCCGAGGAACGCTGACCGCCGGTGTTGCCATAGATTTCGTTATCGTAACAGAGATAGAGGATATCCTCGTTCCGCTCGGCGGCCGCAGACAGGGTCCCCATGCCGATATCATAGGTCCCGCCATCGCCGGCCAGACAAATAACCCGCGTCCGCTCGGCATTTAATTGCGCGACCGCGGCCACCCCGGTCGCGACTGATGCGGCCGAGGCAAAGGTAGACATAATCGTCGGGATGCCGAAGACGCTTTCCGGAAAACTGCCGCTGGTCACCGCGGCGCAACAGGCCGGGACGACCATCTTCAACTCGCGCTCGCCAGTGGCCCGCCTGAGCATCTGCATCAGGTTTGACATGCCACAGCCGCCACAGTTGCTGTTGCCGGGACGCAGCAGCGGGTCACGTCGATCCTGCTCGGTGTAGGCCATCCCGTTCAAGGCTGGTTCTTTTATCATGCGACCTCCACTATTTGCGGCGCGCCGGACTCACGACGCTGCTGCAGATCGACGAGCAGATTAAGCATATGTTCGGGACGCACGTCGCCCCCCGCTACCCCCACCATATAATTCTGCACAATTGTTGCGGGATCGGCGAAGCCACGCACCTCCCCCCAGAGCACTCCGCCGAAACCGATACTGACATCACGGTCTAAAACCGCGATCCGTTGTTTGCCGGCAAAGATTTTACTCAGGCCGGTGTCCGGCATCGGGCGGAACATCCGCACCCGCACTGCACCGACCGCTTGCCCCTGCTCGCGTAATTGATCGACCACCCGTTCTGCGGTTACCCCCAGGGTACCCATGGAGACAATCAGGGTCTCGGCATCCTCGGCACGGTATGTTACCAGCGGATCGGCTGGCCGGCGGCCGAAAATTTCGGCAAAGGAATCCTGGATCTCGGCGTAAAGCTGCTCGGCGCCGAGCATCGCCTGATGGTGTTGGATGCGGTGCATTACAGACGCATGCGGAGCCTCCATCTGACCAAGGGTATGGGCGGTCTTATCCAGACGCTGCGGGATATCGACCGGCGGCAGGAAACGATCAACCTGCTCCTGAGACGGGACGTCAACCTGTGACATGGTGTGTGACAGGATAAAACCATCCATGCAGCAGAGAGCAGGCATCAGCACGCGGGGGTCCTCGGCCAGTTTGAAGGCACAAAGCACGGTGTCGAAAACCTCCTGATTGTCGGCCGAGTACAGCTGCAACCAGCCCAGATCGCGCAGCAGCAGCGAATCACCATGGTCCGCCCAGATATTCCAGGGCGGGCCGAGGGTCCGGTTGGCGACCGACATGACAATCGGCAGGCGATAGCCGGCTGCCGCCACGCAGTTCTCAACCATGTAGGCCAGTCCGTTGGAGCAGGTGGTGGTGAAGGAGCGAGCGCCAGCCGCAGAGGCGCCGATACAGATCCCCATGGCATTATGTTCGCTGTCGGCCCGAATCACATTCCCCTTCTCGATCTCCTGGCTGCACAGATATTCCATGCATTCGGTGGACGGGGTGATCGGGTAAACCCCGGCGCAGAAACCTCTGGCGGTACGGTTGGCGCGGGCCGCCAGGATTGCCGACAGGGCCGCGGCATGATTGGCACTGATCAACTCAACTGACATCGCTTAATCCTTTATCGTTCAGATCTATGGCGCGCCGCGGACATTCAGCCACGCAGATGCCACAGCCTTTGCAGTACTCCTCATCGATCCGGTAGCCGCTGTCGCTGCGGGAGATAACCCCCTCGGGACAGTAGACCAGACAGGTATCGCACTGGGTGCAGCGGCCGCAGGAGAAACAGCGCTCGGCCTCCTCCTGGCTGGACAGCCCAAGATTGACCTCCTCAAAGCTGTTGCGGTAATTCTCCAGCACCTTATGCCGATCCTGGTGCGGGGCAAGAATCGGAAAGTACGAGAAGCGCACCTGGGCCGGGGCCACCAGCGACCCTGGCCGCAAGGGGAACGTCCCGTTGTCTGTGCCGTCCAGGCTGGCGAGGGCGGCCAGCGCTGTCAACCGGCCATTGCCGATAGCGTGAGCTACGGTGCCGTCAGCGGTCGAACAGTCGCCGGCAAACCAGATATTGAGCGCCTCTGCAGCGGACCAGGCCCTGGACTCGCGCATCTGCCAAGCCTCCGGCAACAGGCCCAATTCGTTTTCCTGTCCCAGCGCCAGGAGAACCCTGGAGCAGTTTATTTCGGTCGTGCGTTCGGTCACCAGCGGCCGCCGCCGACCATCGACATCGGCTTCCCCCAGTTCGACTTCGGCCAGCACGATTCCGGCGACACAACCGACCCCGCGAAAAGCGACCGGCTGACGCAAGGAAAGCAGCTGCACGCCCTCACGAATGGCGTCTTCAATCTCTTCGGCGATGGCAGGCATTTCAGCGCGACTGCGGCGATAGACCAGTTTGACCGAGGAGGCGCCGCTGCGCAGGGCGCTGCGGGCACAGTCGATGGCGGTGTTGCCGCCACCGATCACCACCAGATCGCCGGAGAGTTTTAACTCCCCCTCGCGGCTGCGAGCCAGAAAGTCGAGCCCCTGCTCGATGCCGTCGAGGGTTTCCCCGGCCGCGGCCAGCGTCATGGCGTCACTGAAGCCCTTGCTGATAATGACCGCGTCATATTCCCGGTGCAGACGTTCCAGTTCTGTCTTGTCGACCGGGTGATCGCACTGGCTGAGGATGCCCAGCGCGAGGATGCGCTCAAGGTCGCGCTCCAGCACCTCATCCGGCAAGCGGTAGATCGGGATACCGTAACGAAGCACCCCGCCGAGTTTTGTATTTTTTTCGAAGATGGTGACCTTGTGTCCCTGCAGCGCCAGCTGATAGGCGGCGCTCAAGCCCGCCGGACCGCCACCGACTACCGCCAGAGAATGGACCTTATCGGTCTTTTGCGCCAGCAGGCGGGTTTCGGCATGGTCAGAGATCCAGCGTTCCAGACTACGAATATTAACCGCTCCATCCATCAGATGACGATTGCACTCGCGCATGCAGGGGGCGGGGCAGACCCGCCCGCACACCGAAGGCAACGCCTGGGTTCTAAGCAAAAGCTGTGCTGCGGCATCAGCGCCGGAAATTTTGAGTGCTTGAATGAAACCGACCACGTCGTTACCGGCGGGGCAGGCATAATTGCAGGGGGCGACAAAATCTTCATAACCGGGGAGCTGGGTGCTCCAGTTGCCGGTTTTCAAGCTGGTGGCAATATCCTCAGAATGCTCGGTCAGGGGCCTGATCGGCGGCAGGCTGGTTGGCAGTTCACCGCCAACTACGGCCCCTGACAGTGCGCTTGCCGGTCGCTGGATCGACACTTTTTGATAGGCCTCTTTGGCCGCGGCCAGATCATCGGCCAGCCCCATTTTAGTATAAGCCTCTCCCAGGACCTCAAACGGCAGACCGAGGAGCTTTGCATAAGCGCCAACGAGGGTGGTGTTGATGATGACCACCGCGCTGGTGCCGATGCCATGCACGCGGGCGATCCCGGTCGCGTCGATGACCCCGAAACGGTAAGCAGCAAACTGTTCGGCATACTTCTCTGCGCGTTCGGCACTGTTGAGCAGAATAACCGCACCGGCGGCAACCCCGTCCAGTACCTGGGGGCCAAGCAGGGCAGCGTCCAGCACCAACAGATGGTTGGGCCGATAAACCTTGTTGCGGTTTTTGATCGGTTCGCGATCAACCCGGGTAAAGGCACGGACCGGAGCGCCTGAGCGTTCGGCCCCGTAATCACCAAAGGTTTGCACGTTCAAGCCGGTCTGGGCATAAATCGCCGCGATCAGTTTGGCGCAAGTTACACCCCCCTGACCACCCCGACCATGCAGTCGAATTTCCAGCGGAAAAGAGATATCGCCAGGCAAGTCACTCCTTGCTGAATCTATCATCGTAGAAGGTTTTGACTTTATTGGGATCATGAAAGCTCCTGTACGCCTCGCAAGTTCGAGCCGGACACCTGACATAATTGCGCCTCAGATGCTATTTTAACAGACCAGGCAGCCAGAATGGAGCAGAAGTAACAGGCTGGTTGTTTTTCGGTTTCCGGGGACACTGAACATTCTAAATATTGATGCTTTCGCGGAGACAGAGCATTAGCCACCAAGACACTAAGACACTAAGACACCAAGAATAAAGAACATAAATTCAGTGGGTTAGCCTTGTGTCTTTGTGGCGATCCCTGGCCTTTTTGCGAGTGCATCAAATATTACTGCGGGAGATTTGCAGACAGGAGTTATGGGGAAGCGGGACTGTCGTTGGGGTTACTGGCTCCAGTTGTTTATCTTCGAGAGAGGTTAAACGCAAACCGGTCAGGAATGCGGCGCCTGTCAAAAGTAGAATGAGCACCACCACACCGTTCCAGCCCCAGGCGCCATAGAAGAAGCCGCCACCGGTTCCAGAAATGCTCGAGCCCAGGTAGTAGGAAAAGAGGTAGAGCGAAGACGCCTGACCACGTGCCTGCCCAGCTAGGCGACCGACCCAGGACGAAGCGATGGCATGGATGGCAAAGAAACCGATAGTAAAAACCACGATGCCGATGATCACCGCGGTGAGTTGCCCCGGCAAGGTCAGCAACAACCCGGCAGTCATCACAGTCAGAGCAAGAAAAAGCATGCGGCTACGGCCAAAGCGGTCGACCAGTCGCCCGGTGACGCCGGAGCTGCAGGCGCCGAACGCATAGGCGAGGAAGATCAGCGCCACCTGGCTCTGGCCGAGATCGAAGGCAGGTCCCAGCAGACGGAACGTAACATAGTTGTAAAGGGTGACGAAGCCGCCCATGCAGGTGAAGGCGAGAAAAAAGAGACAAAGCAAGCCCGGATTACGTAAGTGACCAAAGAGTGAAGTGGTCAGTTGCCCCAGATGCAGCGGCCGGCGTTGGAAATTGCGCGACGGCGGCAGCAGAAACAGAAACCAGATCCCCAGCAACAGGCTGAGCAGACCGATGCCGGTAACGGCTGCGCGCCAGTTCATCAATTCTGTCAGCACGGTAGTCAGAATTCGTCCGGTCATACCGCCGCAGGCGTTGCCAGCAATATAGAGTCCCATCGCGCTGCCGACTGCCCGCGGTTCGATCTCTTCGTTCAGATAAGCCATGGCCACTGCTGGCACACCGGCCATAACGACGCCCTGGATCAGACGCACGCCCAGCAGACCCGGCAACGAATCACCGACGGCACTGGCAAGCGCCAGCAGCGAAGCCAGGATCACCGCGACACCCATCATCCCCCGCCTCCCCCAGGCGTCGGAGAGGGAGCCTGAGATCGGCAAGGTGATCGCTAACGCGAACGTGGCAAACGATAAGGAGAGACTGGCAATCGCCGGGGAAACCCCGAATTCTCTGACCAGATTCGGGAAGAGCGGCTGAAACGTGTACAGCGTGGAGAAGGTCACAAAGCCGGCAAAAAAAAGCGCCAGATTAGCCCGACGGTAATCCTTGCTGCCTCGCTCGATATATCTGC
>JAGXHM010000072.1 GCA_024636155.1 Deltaproteobacteria bacterium | reverse complement strand
TGCAAAAATGCCTCGTACTAATTGGGATGATATGGGCAGCTTACAGCTCCCCGTCCCCTCCATGTTCGAACAAACCAAAATCGCCGCCTTCCTCGACCGCAAAACCGCCCAGATTGACAACCTCATCGAGATCAAGCGCAAACAGATCGAACGGCTCAAGGAAGAACGAACCGCGATTATCAATCAGGCGGTGACCAAGGGGCTGAATCCCGATGCAAAGATGAAGGAGAGCGGGATTGAGTGGATTGGGGAGATTCCGGAAGGGTGGGATGCTAAGCGTTTAAAGCATATCTCACCCCGACAATCGGTTGGGCTTGTGATCAACCCCTCAACCTATTTTGTAGACGAAGGTGTCCCTTTTTTGCTTGGCGGGAACATTCGCGAAGGGGAAATTAACACAATTAAAGTCAGAACAATTAGTGCTGAGAGCAATGAGCTATTGCATCAGTCCATGCTTTTTGAGGGGGATCTAGTTGTTGTCCGTGTCGGCTATCCTGGCATTACAGCAGTTATCCCGCCAGAACTTGACAGGTGCAACTGCGGGTCAATGATGGTCGTTCGGCGCGCGGAAAGCTTCAATTCTCATTGGCTTTGTTATGCCTTTAACTCTAAAGTCGGAAAATCTCAAATCGATATTGTAAAATATGGTGCAGCTCAACAACAGTTCAACATCAGCCACGCTGTTGAGTTCTGGTTTCCCGTGCCACCTAAAGATGAACAGGACAACATCGCGAGTTTCATAAACGACAAGACATGCGAGATTGATGAAACAATCTCAACCGCCCAACAACAAATCCAACTCCTGCAAGAATACCGCACCACCCTTATATCCGACGCCGTCACCGGAAAAATCGACATCCGCGAGGAAGCCGCATGACTCCAGCCCATCCGACCGAAAAGAAGTTTGAGGTTCATATTGAAGCGCACCTGCTCGCTTCTGGCTACATCAAGGGGCAATCGGCCGACTACGACCGCGAACTCTGTCTGATCCCCACCGAGGTGATCGCGTTTATTTCGGCCACCCAGCCGAACGCCTACGAGCAGTTGCAAATGCAGTACGGTGGCGCCACCGATGATAACCTCTGTCGGCGACTGGCCAAAGAGATCGGCAAACGCGGGACGTTGGACGTGCTGCGCAAAGGCTTCAAGGATCGCGGTTGTTCCTTCAAGCTCGCTTACTTCAAGCCGGTCAGCGGCATGAACCCCGATCATCTGGCCCTCTACCAGCAAAACCGTTTCACCATCACCCGGCAACTGTTCTACAGCACGCTGAACAATAACTCTCTCGATGTCGCGCTCTTCTTTAATGGTCTCCCGCTGATCACCTGCGAACTGAAGAATTCGTTGACCGGGCAGTTTGTCGAAGAAGCGATCAAGCAGTACAGAAATGACCGCGATCCAAAAGAGGCGCTCTTCAAGTTCAAACGCTGCCTGGTGCATTTCGCCGTCAGCAACGAAAAAGTCGCCATGACCACCCGACTGGCCGGTGGTAAGACCCGCTTTCTCCCCTTTAACAAAGACACCGAAAACCCCGTTAATCCAACCGGGTTCCGCACTCACTACCTGTGGGAAGATATCCTGCAACACGACACCCTGCTCGATCTGCTTGAAAACTACCTGCATGTACAGATCAACAGCGAAAAAGTCTATGGCAAGGGCGGCAAGCTGGAAGAGGTACGCAGCGAGGTATTGATCTTCCCCCGCTATCATCAGTTCGACGTGGTGCGTCGTCTGCTCTCTCAGGTCAAGAATGAAGGGGAAGGGCACAGCTATCTGATTCAGCACAGCGCCGGTTCAGGGAAGTCGAATTCTATCGCCTGGCTGGCGCATCAACTGGCGAGTCTTTATCGTAAAGAATATGATCAGCACCGTCTCTTCGACAGCATCATCGTCGTCACCGACCGGCGGGTGCTCGATAAGCAGTTGCAAGACACAATCAAGCAGTTTGAACAGACCACAGGTGTGGTGGTACCGATCACCACCGATTCGGCGGCGCTGCGTGATGCGATTGAGGCGAAGAAGGATATCATCATCACTACCCTGCAAAAATTCGGCGTGATCTCGAAAACCACGGCGGCGCATCCCGGTATGCGTTATGCGGTAATTATCGATGAAGCACATTCAAGCCAGAGTGGTGAATCGGCGAAACATCTGAATCAGGCGTTGCATACCGATTTGGAACATGCCGAAGCGCGTGATGACACCTCAGACGTGCCGACGCTGGAAGATAAAATTCTTGAAGAGATCCGTCTGCGCAGTAAGCAACAAGGGCATATCTCTTATTTCGCTTTTACCGCCACCCCCAAGAACAAGACTCTGGAGCTCTTTGGACGCAAGAACACAGATGGCAAACCAGTCGCTTTTCATGTTTATTCAATGCGCCAGGCGATTGAAGAGAAATTTATACTCGATGTGCTGGAGAACTACACCACCTTCAAGCGTTACTTCAAACTGACCAAGACGGCGGCGACCGATCAGGAGTTCGAGAAAAAGAAGGCGCTCCGCCTGCTGACTTCGTATGTTGATCTACAACCGCATGCGATTGAAACCAAAAGCCGCCTGATGCTCGATCACTTTATCGACCACACCGTCAACGCCATCGAAGGGCGGGGCCGGGCTATGCTGGTCACTCGGTCGCGTCTGCATGCGGTGAAGTATTATCTGATGTTCCGCAAGGTGATAGCAGAGATGGATCTTCCCTATCAGCCGCTGGTCGCTTTCAGTGGTGAGGTGATTGACCCCGATACCGATGAGAAGCATACCGAAAACGGTTTGAATGCGTTGCCGCCCAAAGTCGGTATCCCCGATGCACTGAAAACTCCGGATTACCGAATTCTGATCGCCGCTAACAAGTTCCAAACTGGTTTCGATGAACCGTTGCTGCACACTATGTATGTGGATAAAAAGCTCGGCGGCGTCGGCGCGGTACAGACCTTGTCACGGCTGAATCGCACCATGATCGGTAAAGACAGCTGCGTGGTGATCGACTATGTAAATGAGGCCGACGAGATTCTTGCCAGCTTCCAGGATTATTATCAAACCACTCTGCTCGAAGACACCACCGACCCGAACAAGCTCTACGATCTACAACAGCAGATTATGGAGTTTGAACTCTTCCTTACTGAGGACGTCGATGCCTTCGCTGTCATCTTCTTTGATGCGAAACAACCACAGGAAATGTTGCAGCCCTTGCTTGATGCCGCAAGAGACCAGTGGCGACAACGTGAAATGGCTGAGTGTGAAGAAATTCGCGGTCTGCTCAATCGATTCAGTCGTCTCTACGGATTCCTTTCTCAGATTCTGACCTTCGAAGATGTCGAACTGGAGAAGTTTTATGTCTTCTGTCGTCTGCTGGTCCGCAAATTGGACAGGCGCGAAGGAACACTGCCACTCGAAGTCCTTGACGCCGTCGACCTCGACTCATTCCGTATTCAGAAAACCTATGAAGGGTCTGTCGCCCTTGAACGTGAAGATGGTGAGCTACCTGCTGTCGGCGAAGGAACAGCCGGTTTCAACGAGGAAAAGACTGATCTGCTCAGCAGTATCATCAAAACACTGAATGACACCCATGGCCTCAATCTCAGTGAGGATGACAAGGTTGATATGCAGAGTCTGAAGGACAATATCTATAAGCATGAGGACTTGCGAAGCGTCTTTAATGCCGATAATCCAGCGTCGGTCCGCAAAATGAAGTTTGATGAAGTGCTCGACGATATCATCCTTGAATTCGTTCATACCAAGCTGGATCTCTATAAAAAACTGAAACAGCCGCAAGCGAACAGGACTTTGAAGGATATGTGGTATAGCGAATATCAGAGGGTACCGCAGAGGCCTGATCCGGCTAATCAACCGTAGATGGCGTAAGCTCAAAGCGGTAAAAACCAGTTATTTGTTACCATGTTGGACCGGGCATTACTTTACTGAACTTACCGGACAAGCAAGCGCCCCCTATATGCAACGTGGGGTGACGTGAGAATGTTCTGTTCATTGCACATGTTACAGCCCCCTGCTACAATTATCAGAGTTTTGACTTAATACTGACAACCATCAACAGGAACATCAATGAGCATATCTGGAAATGTCAGTCCTCAGTGGCTGGAAGAGCAATATCAACTGTGGAAAGCCGACCCTAGCCAAGTTTCAGCCGACTGGCAGGCTTTTTTTGAGGGTTTCGATTTGGCCCGGCAGTTGCCAGCAACTGATTGCGACCTGGCCGCCAAAGCGTCTGCTGTCGACTCCCTGATTTATCGGTATCGCGATCTCGGTCACCTGCAGGCCAGCACTGACCCTCTCTCGCCAGACCAGACTGACCATGCAGAACTTAACCTGGCTGCATTCGGCCTCACCGCAGCCGACCTTGAGAAAACGTTCTATCCGCTGCGCTTTCCACAGCAAAGCGCCACCCTACGTGAAATTATCGCTCTGCTCAAAGAGACCTATTGCGGGAAGATTGGCGTTGAGTTCATGCACATCCAGGAGCCAAAGAAGCGAGCCTGGTTGAAACAACGTATGGAAGAGCAACGTAATCAGCCCCGGATGGATCGCGACGAACAGCTACACATTCTTGAAAAACTTCAGGAAGCGACTCTTTTTGAAGCTTTCCTGCATCGCAAATTCCTTGGCCAAAAACGCTTCTCTCTAGAAGGGGGTGAGGCGATCATCCCGCTGCTGGACACTCTGTTGATGCAAGCAGCCGACAGAGGAGTCAGCGACCTGATTATGGGAATGTCCCACCGCGGTCGGCTCAACGTACTGGCCAACATTTTCAACAAACCGCTGGAGAACATCTTCGCTGAATTCCAGGACAACCTCGAACTGGCCTTCGTTGGTGACGGCGATGTGAAGTATCACAAAGGGTACTCCACAGACTTATCATTCTCTTCCGGACACAATATTCATCTCAGTCTGGCAGCCAACCCAAGCCATCTTGAAGCTGTTGACCCCGTGGTCATCGGCAGATGTCGAGCCCGTCACGTCAGTTATGGGCCCGGTGGCAAAAAAAAGGTCCTGCCGTTACTGCTGCATGGGGACGCCGCGTTTGCCGGTCAAGGGCTGGTTCCGGAAGTTCTTAACCTCTCCCAGCTTGATGGCTACCAGTCAGGTGGCACGTTTCACCTGGTTATCAACAACCAGATCGGCTTCACCACCGCACCGGCCCATGCACGCTCGACCCTCTACGCAACAGATGTTGCCAAAATGCTCATGGTGCCTATTTTTCATGTCAATGGTGAAGATCCTGAAGCCGCCGTTTATGCGGCCAGCCTGGCGCTGGAATACCGTCAAGAATTTGCTGAAGACGTGGTGGTCGAAGTCATCTGCTACCGTCGACATGGTCACAACGAAGGGGACGAACCATTTTTTACCCAGCCGCTCATGTACGAAAAAATTCGCCAGAGACCGCCATTACATGAGATCTATGCACAACGACTGATTGCGGCTGGTCTTGAACCTCAGGCTGTCAAGGAACGTTCCGACAAGATCACACAACGACTTGAAGAGGCCCTCGCAGGAGAGCCCAAGCCACAGACAGATGTCGGTTTTCAGGCAAGATGGACCACAATCCAGCGCAAATACACGCGAGAAGAACCAGAGACAAAAGTTGACGCAAAGACTCTCAAAAAGCTCGCCAGGCAACTTGCAGAGCTACCGCAGACACTCAACGCACATCCCAAGATTGTGCGCCTGCTCAAACAGCGGGAGGAGAGTGTTCTCAAGGGTGAAGGGATCAACTGGGCCAACGCTGAGGCTCTCGCCTTTGCTTCTTTATTGACAGAAAATGTTCCCGTGCGGCTTTCCGGACAGGATTCACGTCGCGGCACATTCAATCAGCGTCATTCGACCCTGGTGGACCAGAAGACCGGTCAACTCTATGTCCCGCTTGCCTTTCTGGAGCGAGGTCAGGCCGCTATCCAGATTTACGACAGCATGCTCTCCGAAGCAGCTGTTTTAGGGCTTGAGTACGGCTATTCTTTGGAAACACCACATGGCCTGACTATTTGGGAAGCCCAGTTCGGTGATTTTGCCAACGGCGCCCAGGTAATCATCGATCAGTTCATCGGCACCAGCGGCACCAAGTGGGATCGTTCCAGCGGCCTGGTCATGTTTTTGCCGCATGGTTACGAAGGTCAAGGTCCGGAACATTCGAATGCACGCATCGAACGTTTCATGAATCTCTGCGCCGACGATAACATGCACATCACCTATCCAAGCACACCAGCACAGCTTTTTCATCTTCTACGCCGTCAGTGCAAGCTCCCTTATCGCCGGCCCTTGATCGTCTTTACACCAAAAAGCCTCTTGCGCCTACCAGCCTGCACTAGCACTCTGAAAGATTTGAGTGAAGGTTCTTTCCAGGCGATTCTGCCATGTACCACGCCACCGGAACAGGTTGAGACTCTCCTGCTCTGCAGTGGCAAAATCTACTACGAGTTACAAGCCGCACTTGAAGCTGAAGGAAGAAAGAACGTCGGCCTGTTACGCATTGAGAAGCTCTACCCGCTCCACCAGGACGTGTTACAGGAAGCAGTCAGCCGCTACAGCAACGCCAAACGAATCGCCTGGGTTCAAGAGGAACCAAAGAACATGGGCCCCTGGCCACACCTGCAATACCGGCTTAACAGAGCCATTGGCAGAAATCCTGAATATTGTGGCCGCCGAGCTGCAGCGGCGCCCGCTGTCGGCTCACATCGTCGCCATAATGAAGAACAACAACAGATTATTGACTCAGCACTGAATGGCAAGGATATATAAATGGAGATCAAGATCCCAGAAGTCGGAGAATCAATTCTAGAAGCTTTGGTAGCAATCTGGTTCAAAGAGGATGGCGATTCTGTCAGCAAAGATGAAATTATTTGCGAGCTGGAAACCGACAAGGTCAATGTTGAACTGAATGCAGAAGCTTCCGGAATCCTGCACATTGTCGTCCCTACCGGACAGACAGTACCGATCGGCACGGTCATCGCCACCCTTGAAGAAGGCGCTGTTGCGCAGGATTCTCCGCCGCAGGATTCTCCGCCGCAGGCTGCCGAGCCGAAAGTTGAGGCAACGACTCCTGTTGCGACGAGCACGCCTGCCGAGAAACATGCCGTTCAACCTCCTGCGAACCCCGCCGCTCGTCAGCAAGCAGAAGAGCGTGGTCTCAAGCTTGAGGATATCTCAGGGAGTGGGCGGCAAGGCAGGATCATCCTGGATGATGTTCTGGCTCACAAGAAAGGATCCACGCCGCAAGTTAAAGCTAAAGAGACGAAGGCTGTTGCTGCGGTGGAAACTGAAACAGCTGTTGATGGCCGTTCAGTCACTCGCCAGGCTATGACACCGATTCGGCAGCGCATTGCAGCACGCCTGCTTCAGGCACGCCAGCAGACCGCCACGTTGACCACATTCAATGAAGCGGACATGTCTTGGGTCAAAAAGATCCGAGGTCGGCATCAGGAGCAATTCACCAAGAAGCATGGCATCAAGCTGGGCATGATGTCGTTCTTCGTCAAAGCCAGCATCGAGGCGCTCAAGGAATTCCCCGCAGTCAACGCGCGTATCGACGGCACTGACATTGTCTATCAGCACTATTACGACGTCGGCATTGCCGTCGGCACCGAACGCGGCCTGGTGGTACCAGTCTTGCGTAATGCTGACCAACTGACTTTTGCCGAGATCGAACAACAAATTGCTGATCTTGCCGCCAAGGCCAATGCCCGCAAACTGACCTTGGCTGATCTGGAAGGTGGTACCTTTACCATCACCAACGGTGGTGTCTACGGTTCGCTGCTGAGTACACCGATCGTCAACCCGCCACAATGCGGTGTGCTTGGCATGCACTCGATTCAGGACCGCCCGGTAGTCAGAGATGATGAGATTGTCATTCGTCCAATCATGAACCTGGCCTTGAGCTACGATCATCGTCTTATCGATGGTCGCGAAGCGGTCGGTTTCCTGAAACTGATCAAAGAGTATATCGAGGATCCATCAGAGCTATTGCTCGAACTTTAACGAATCAATAACAGAGAACAAAGAAAAGTTTTAAGCTCTCCAGATTTTAGTTTTATCTTGTTCATCCTGCATATCCCTGTAAATACAGGTTCTGATTTTAAGGTCTTTTATATAACAGGGATGAGCGGGACAGACAGGATAGACAAACCAAAAATTATATAATTTGCTTTAGTGTCTTGGAGCCTTCGTGGCCAACATGCAAAACATCTCTTGGCTTCAACGCAACGCACTCTTTTCCAGGAGTTTTAAATGAGTGAGATATATGACCTGATCGTTATTGGTGGTGGCCCTGGCGGCTATGTTGCCGCGATTCGCGCTGCCCAACTCGGCTCCACCGTTGCCGTCATTGAAAAACGCAAGGCTCTCGGT
>JAGXHM010000071.1 GCA_024636155.1 Deltaproteobacteria bacterium | reverse complement strand
GGTCTACATGGAGTGTATCGCTGCTCGTCGTGAGCTTGGAGCGGCGGATTCTGCCGCACTGATTAAACGGGTACAGGAAGTCTCTCAACGCGTAAAGGATTTGATAGGGACACGTGATAATGAATGATGCCAAGCAGAAATTGATATTTGCCCTCGATGTCGACACCCTTGATGAGGCCCGCAGTTGGGTTGAGTTGCTGCATAACCAGGTCGGAGTGTTCAAAATTGGTAAACAGCTTTTTACCAAGTGCGGTCCTGAAGTTGTGAAGCTGGTGCAGGAGGGTGGTGCCGATGTTTTTCTCGACCTGAAGTATCACGACATCCCGAACACCGTGGCCATGGCTGGTCTCGAGGCCTTGCGTCTCGGCGTCAAGATTTTTAACGTTCATGCTCTGGGAGGTTTCGAGATGATGGCCAGGCTGGTTGAGGCCGTTGATGCTGCCTGCCCACGTGGCAATCCTGACCGCCCACTGCTGCTGGCAGTGACGGTCCTGACCTCTTCAAATGATGAAACCTTGCGTGGTATCGGTATCGATCGCCCGGTTGCCGAAATGGTGCCACGGCTGGCCAAACTGGCCAAAGATGCTGGCATGGACGGTGTGGTTGCTTCACCCAAAGAGGTTGGTCTGATCCGTGACGCCTGTGGTGAGAATTTTGCGATTGTTACGCCCGGTGTGCGGCCGTCTTTTGCTTCTCAGGATGATCAGAAACGGGTCATGACTCCCGGCGACGCCCTGCGTGCCGGTGCCGATTACCTGGTCATTGGCCGGCCGATTTCGGCGGCAGCGGATCCTGCTGTTGCGGCGCGGATGATCCTTGAGGAAATGCAGGCAGCTTTAGATTCTTAGTGCAGGGCTTTATAGTGCAGGGCTTTAAGATAAAGCCCCCTTCTCCGCGTCTTTCTTTTGTGCTTCAACGTTTTTGCCGGTGTTTTTGTTCGGTGCGGTTCTGGCGCCAAATTGAATGTATTAACTGGCCGCACCCCATCATCTTACTAAACAAGGGGTTCCAACATGACACGCAAAGAAATCATGGAAATCATTGCAGAACAGAATGTTAGCTTTTTCCGGCTACAATTTGTCGACATTTTCGGTTTTATGAAAAATATCGCCATACCCCGCAGCCAGATTGAAAAAGCCCTCGATGGCCAGATGATGTTTGACGGGTCTTCAATTGACGGTTTTGTCCGCATCAACGAGTCGGACATGTATCTCAAGCCGGATTACAATACCTTCGTCGTCCTCCCCTGGCGGAGCAGGGATGGTGTCAACGCAGCCCGAATCATCTGCGATGTCTACAAGTCAGACGGGACTCCGTTCGCCGGGTGCCCCAGGGTGAACCTGCAGAGGGTTCTGGCTGAAGCCAGAGAACTTGGTTACACCATGAACGTCGGTACCGAGTGTGAATTTTTTCTTTTCCAGAAAGATGAAAAGGGCAATATGGTAACGGCAACCAATGATGTTGCCGGTTATTTCGATGTGGATCCGGACGATACTGGCATCGGTTGCCGCCGTGAAATTATTGAGACGCTGGAGGCCATGAACTTTGAGGTTGAGGCCTCCCATCACGAGGTTGCCGAGGGGCAACATGAGATCAACTTCAAGTATTCTGATGCTTTGAAAGCTGCAGACAATACGGTGACTTTCAAATGGGTCGTTCGTTCCATAGCTGCCAAGCATGGCTTTCACGCCACCTTCATGCCCAAGCCGGTGTTCGGGATCAACGGGTCCGGCATGCATACCAATCAGTCTCTCTTCAACATGGATGGAAGCAACGCGTTTTTTGATGAAAACGGGCCTCTGAAGCTGAGCGAAACGGCCTATCATTATATTGCCGGCATTGCAAAAAACGCCCGTGGCTTTACGGCGGTCACCAACCCGCTGGTCAACTCCTACAAGCGACTTGTTCCGGGTTACGAGGCACCGGTGTATGTCGCCTGGTCGGCTTCCAACCGATCTGCCCTGATCCGCATTCCAGCTTCACGAGGTCTGGGTACCCGTACCGAAGTACGCTGCCCGGATCCGGCCTGCAATCCATACCTGGCCCTGGCCATGATGCTGAATTCAGGGCTTGATGGAGTGAAGAACAAGCTCGAAGCTCCGCCTTCCGTAAATGTCGATATCTTCAAAATGACACCGGCTGAGAAGGAAGCTTCAGGCATTGCCAGTCTCCCGGCCAGCCTCGAAGAGGCCATTGTCGCTTTCAAGGAAAGCCAAATCGCGAGAGAGGCGCTTGGCGAACATATTTTCAATACGTATGTTGAAGGCAAGGAGAAGGAGTGGGATTCGTATCGAACCGCTGTCACCGACTGGGAAGTTAAGACTTACATGAAAAACTACTAGGAGCATAAACAGAGAACTCTATGGTCGATTATCTTTATGGGATTCACCCGGTACGTGAAGGCTTGTGCGGCCGCCGTCAGCCACTCGAACTCTTTGTGGAGGAAAAAGGCACTGGTCAGCGCGTTGACGAACTTTTAGCTCTGGCTCGAGAGCGTGGCGTTCCGGTTCGGCAAAGAAAACGTCAGGATCTGGATCGTCTGGCAGACCAAACCCATCACCAGGGGGTGGTCTTAAGTATGGAGCCGTTCCCATATACGGAGATTGAAGACCTCCTTGCAGAATGGCAAGACTCGGGGAAAGACGGTTTTTTTCTGCTCCTTGACGGGATTACTGATCCGCACAATCTGGGAGCCATTCTGCGTAACGCTGACGCGGCTGGCTGTCAGGGGGTGGTTTTAACCAAAGATCGCAGCTGCGGTATTACCAACGTGGTCGATCGGGCCTCGGCTGGTGCGGTGGAACATCTGGCCGTTTGTCAGGTGACGAATCTTGCTCGGACGATGGAGCTGTTGAAAAAAAGTGGCTTCTGGATCTACGGGTTGGCGGCTGGAGACGGCGCCCAACCTCTCTTTACGACAAACCTTTCCGGCAACCTGGCTCTGGTTATCGGCAGCGAAGGTGATGGCTTGCGTCATCGCACTCGTGAACTCTGCGACGGCCTGCTGGAGATTCCGATGGTCGGTAAGATTGCTTCTCTCAATGCGGCTTCTGCGGGCGCAATTGCCCTCTTTGAAGTCGTGCGGCAACGGTTGATGGCTGTAATGAAATAGAAGCCTTAGTCATGCTTGACTTTACGAGAAAGGTTTCTATAGAGTAGGAAAATAATTTTCAGATGCCGCAAGGCTTCAATCTTAATCCGCACTTTACCGGCAGATTCAGATTGAAAGGAAACCCGGTGTAAATCCGGGACGGGCCCGCCGCTGTAACCGGGGACGAACATCGCATGGAAGCCACTGGCTCATTATGAGTTGGGAAGGCGCGATCAGTAGGACGAACCGGGAGTCAGAAGACCTGTCTGAAAGACGTTGAGTTGCTGTCCTCGTGGTCGATGGATGGTTACTGGAAAATTCGCGGATATTACAGGGAATCCCCGGATCAATTTTTATTGACCGGGGGTTTTTTTATTTTTTGCGCCCCGGTCCCTTGTGTAACAGGAGTCGGAAATGTACCGAAGTTTAGTTTTGGTGTTGTTGGGGGTGCTGGCAGGTGGGGCGGTCTTTGCGGCGGAAGCGGATTTGTCGGCAGTGGTGATGGATGAGGTTGTGGTTACGGCAACGCGCATGGCCGAGCGGCTGTCAAAAGCCTCGGCCTCGGTTGCCGTGGTGACTGCCGAGGAAATCGCCGCGCGCGGCACGACTCGCCTGGATGAAGTCTTACAGGATGTCGTCGGCCTGCATGTTGTCAGCAGCGGTCCCAGGGGGTCGCTCTCCAGCGTGAGTATCCGCGGCTCGGAGGCGGCGCAGGTTCTGGTCCTGATCGATGGTGTTCGTCTCAACTCGCCACAGAACGGCCTATTCGACCTGAATCAGCTGCCGGTCGCTTTGAATGAGATTGAACGAATCGAAGTCTTGCGCGGTGCGGCTTCGGCGCTTTACGGCTCCAACGCCCTGGGCGGGGTCATCAATATCATCACCCGGTCTCCGGAAGAGACGCCATCAACCAGGGTTAGCTTGACCGAAGGTCGGTATGAAACGCGTATCGTTAATGGCTCGACCTCACGCCAGGTTGGTGATTTCCGTTATCGCCTCGGTGCCGAGTATCAGGAATCAGATGGATACCGGAAAAATTCGGATTACGATCAATATAGGGTTAATGGAGTCTTTGGTTACTCCCCGGTTGAAGATGTGGATATCGAGCTGTCGGTCTATCACCTTGATTACGAGAGTGGCATCCCTGGGGCCGAGTCATGGCTGACTCCCGAGGCCGAGCAGGAAGATAAACGCACAGTGGCATCATTGAAGATTGAAGCCCCGGTCGGTCCTGTTAAGATGACAGCGCGTGGCATCTATGAACATCATCGCAACGATTACCGGGATCCGGCTGGCTGGGTGCCGATTAACGAGACTCACACGGTCGACACCTATGGCGCCGAACTGCATGTTGAGAAGGCTTACGAAGATCAGACTTTTCTGGTAGGTGGTGATTACTATCGCGATGAGCTTGATTCGAGCAACATTGGCGACGAGGATCAGGAGCATGGCTCCCTGTATGGCCAATACCAGACCGACCTGCTCTCGAAGCTGACCCTGTTGCTCGGTCTGCGATACGATATTCATTCCGATTTTGCCAATGAACTGAGCCCGCGCGCTGCACTGCATGCCACCCTGACCGATGTTACTCGACTGCGTCTCTCGGCAAGCAGGGCGTTTCGCGCGCCGACACTGAATGATCTTTACTGGCCGACGGATGCCTACAGCAAGGGCAACCCGGATCTTGATCCAGAGACCGCCTGGGAATATGAACTGGCTCTTGATCAGACTCTAGGAGATCGTGGCCGTGTCACCGTAGCGGGCTTTCTTCGAGACGCCGAGGACCTGATCAGCTGGCAACCGGACGAGTTCTACGTTTATAGTCCGGTCAATGTCAGAGATGCCCGTATCTGGGGCGTCGAATTCGATGGTACGTTTGACCTCTGCAGTTTCGCTACGGTCGGTGGCAACTATACCTACCTGCATCCGAAAGATCGCGACACCGAAGAATATCTGCTCGGCAAGCCGCGGCATGAGACGCATGGCTTCGTGGCTCTGAAGCCTTTCAAGGAGACCACACTGCGCTTTGATGGACGCTACCTGCGTTACTATGCAGAGGCACCCCGCAAGGACAAAGACTATTTTGTCGCGGACTTGGCGCTGGCTCATGCCATAATGTTCGACGAGGTTGCCATCGATGCAACCGTTTCGGTGAAAAATCTTTTTGATAAAGATTACGAGGCGAATCCCGGCTACCCGATGCCGCCGCGCGAGTGGTTTGCCGGGCTGACCGCTTATTTCTAACGCTTATTACGTAGACTGTATCTAATACCCCGCCGCTTGCGGCGGGGTTGTTTGTTCTCATCTGGCTGGTAAGCTCTCCTGGTTGTTGGGTAAAGGTTCGATGTACATCTCAGCTAACAGTATTATCAATGGCGAGTATTCTGAATATGGTGTGAACTACGATGTAGATGAAAACCTTTCTACATCGCCGGGCTTAGCCCCTGTTTAGTTCCAAAGGCCCATGATGAAAAAGCCCTTATTCTTTCTGTTCTTCTCTTTTCTTTTGGTGGCTCCCGCACACAGCCGGGAGATGATCGATCAAATTGGTCGCCGAGTTGAAGTGGTGGAGCCTTTGTCGCGGGTTGTTTCATTGATTCCAAGCCTCACCGAGACCAGCTTTGAGGTAGGTGGCGGAGCCGCCTTGGTCGGTGTCACCAGATTTGCAACCTTTCCCCAAGCAGCAACCCTGTTGCCGAAAGTTGGCTCTTACATTGCGCTGGACATTGAAAAGATCGTCAGCCTGCGGCCGCAGCTCTGCCTGGCCGTCAGGGACGGTAACCCTAAAGCGTCTGTGGAGCGTCTTGAAGAGCTGGGCATCCCGGTTTACGTGTTTGATCCCAAGAGCCTGGATGAGATTATTGATACGGTGGTGCGCCTGGGAGAGATTTATCAGACGGAGGAGCAGGCTGAGTCCTTGGTCTCCGCTTATCGTCAGAGGCTGGCTCTGGTCGCCCGCAAGCTCGATGCCGTAAAAGAGCGCCCTGGCGTCTTCTTTCAGATCGATGCCCAACCGATCTTTTCCGCCGGTTCCGATACTTTTTTGCACCAGTTGTTGACCAACTCCGGTGCTGTTAACCTCGCCGCTGATCGCACCGGATATCCACGCTACTCATGGGAGGAGCTTTTGATCCTCAAGCCTGACGTGGTTATTCTGGCCTCGATGGGGGGCGGCTATTCAGATCAAGAACTGCGAGCGCGGTGGGAAGTGTGGCCGCAGATCCCGGCGGTGAAAAATGAACGCTTGTATGTCGTCGATGCGGATCTGTTTGATCGCCCATCGCCAAGGTTGATTGGTGCGCTTGAGCTTTTGTTTGGCCTGCTCCACCCCGAGCTTGCCGATGTTAAATAGTTTCTGTCCGGAACCCGCCCTTTTCCGCAACCTCAGCGTCAATCTGTGCCTTTGATTGTGCGGCGTAAAGTACTACGCCTCCGCTCAAATACCTGATTTCCTTGATCTTGCGAAAAATTGCTGGTTTCCAAATCAGAAACTCATACTTTAACCATCCGGAGTTTTCGGATGGGCACTAATTAGTTTAAGGCTCGAAGATGATCGATTATGTCCCTGTCTACAAAAAACTAATCACGGTGGTGCTGGTGCTCAGTATGCTGTTGGCTGTCGCTATGCTGCTCGGCTTGACGATCGGTTCTGCGGGAGACGCCGGTGCAGCCTGGAGGGTGTTACTGGGGCAGGGCGAGACGGATGCCACTCTTGAGGTGATTGTCTGGCAGTTGCGTTGGCCGCGGGTGGTTTTGGCGGCAGCCGTCGGCGCCTCTCTTTCGCTGGGCGGCCTGGTGTTTCAAGCCTTATTACGCAATCCGTTAGCTGAACCTTATATCCTTGGTATCTCTGGTGGCTCTGCTGTTGGTGCAATCCTCGGCATCATGGCCGGGTTCAGTCTCTTCCCCGGCCTGGCCCTGAGCTCTTTTGTCGGGTCGTTGGCGGTGTTGTTCCTAGTTCTTTTGCTGAGTAACCGTAAGGAAGGCAACAGCGACTCCCTCCTGCTCGGTGGGGTGATGGTCAACGCTTTTTGCGGTGCGATCATCATGTTCCTGATTTCTGTCAGCAGGGCAGGCCAGATGCAGAAAATCATATTTTGGCTGATGGGTGACCTTTCGGCCATTGGCGTCGACAGTCTGCCGCTGTTACTCGGGGTGCTGCCCTGCTTCCTGATCATCTTTCTCCTCGCCCAACCTCTCAATCTGCTCCTGACCGGGCGTGAAAGTGCCTCTGCTATGGGGGTCAATGTTGCTGCAGTCATGTTGATTTTGTTGCTTACCGCCTCCCTGATGGTGAGTCTGACCGTTTGTCATTCCGGCCTGATTGGTTTTGTCGGCCTGACAGTGCCGCACGTTTTGCGCCTGATGCTGGGCTCCGATCATCGGGTTCTGATTCCCGCGTGTATTCTCTCGGGGGCAGCTTATCTGATTCTTTGTGATCTGTTGGCTCGCAGCCTGCCAAGCCAAGGTGAAATTTCGGTTGGGATTGTCACGGCCCTGGTCGGTGCGCCACTTTTCATCAGCCTGCTCTGGAGGGAGAGACGATGAGCCTGATCGATATCCGTGGAGTCAGCCTTAAATATGGTGATCGTCAAGTTATCAAACAGGTCTCTGCGCAGATTGAACAGGGCGAATTTTTTGTCATTATCGGTCCGAACGGGGCGGGGAAAACCACGCTGCTTAAAGCTCTGTCCGGATTGCATGCATTGGTTGAAGGTGATATTCAGATCCGCCAACGCTCGATCAAAAATTATGCAAAAAAAGAGCTTGCCCGCAACCTGGCCCTGGTGCCTCAGCAGATTAATGCGGATTTCCCCTTCACGGTTGCTGAGACGGTGTTGATGGGGCGCTACCCTCATCTTGGTCTGTTGGCTGTTGAGGGGAAGAGGGATATGGAGCTGGCCGAGCAAGCGATGGAATTTACCGAAGTGGTCCATCTGGCCGGGCGTCGGCTTGGACAGCTCAGCGGTGGAGAGCGCCAGCGGGTCATCATCGCCAGGGCGATCTGTCAACAGTCGCAAATCTTGCTCCTCGATGAACCGACCGCTTCGCTTGACCCCGCTCATCAGTTGCGGATCATGGATTTGATGGAGCGGTTGCGCTGTGAGGCTCAAATTACCATTGTTATGGTCTCTCACGATTTGAACCTGGCCGCCAGCTATGCTGATCGTCTGTTGTTGCTTAAAGATGGGAAAGTCGAGAAGATTGGTACGCCTCGACAGGTGCTGACTGGAAAACGGTTGTCGCAAAGTTATGGGTGCACTCTACTGGTGGATGAAAATCCACTGCTGGGTAAACCAAGAGTCAGCCTGGTCTCGGAAAAGGTCATGGCAAAGGGCATCGTGGCCTAGCAGCCTGTCGGACAATCAATGAACTGGCTGCAAATTCGCCTGTTTGGACCATATCTCAGCTCCTTTTCGACCAATAGCTACGGCTATTACTCTCAAATGAGCTAAAATCTGGTCTTAAACATCCAAATTTTCGCTTCAGCCCTGATTGTCCGACAGACTGCTAGGGGACGATCTTCAAAATCACCTGAAGAGGGAGGAACGTGTCCTGGCCGATTGGTTTTTTGGCATTTGTTTTGTTGGAATAAAATGTTTTGTTGTTTGACATCGCCCTTCGTTTTCGCTATAACTGCGAACTTATGACGGCGTTGTCAGAAAAAGAGCAAATTTCCTCTTGCAATTTATCTGACGCTATTGTATATAACGCCCCTTGTGCTGGCGTAGCTCAATAGGCAGAGCACCTCACTTGTAATGAGGATGTTGGGGGTTCGATTCCTCTCGCCAGCTCCATTGAGCTGCCGGGGAGCATGGCTCCCCATAAAACTGAATAAAGATGTCCCCTGGAGGGGTTCCCGAGTGGCCAAAGGGATCAGACTGTAAATCTGACGTCGTAGACTTCGGAGGTTCGAATCCTCCCCCCTCCACCACTTAAGGACTTGCCGGAGAAAAGTAAAACTGTTTGTCGCAGGAGGTTTGTAGCCGCAGAAACTGCGAAAATGGTGCAACGAGGCTCCACAAAGACAGACTTCTATAGATGTTTAGGTGTAGACCAACGAAACGATTTATGCGGGAGTAGCTCAGTTGGCTAGAGCGTCAGCCTTCCAAGCTGAGGGTCGCGGGTTCGAATCCCGTTTCCCGCTCCAATT
>JAGXHM010000070.1 GCA_024636155.1 Deltaproteobacteria bacterium | reverse complement strand
GAAGCGAAAATTTGAATATTTGAGGTCAGATTTTGGCTCATTTGAGAGTAATAGCCGTAGCTATTGGTCGAAAAGGAGCTGAAATATGGACCAAATAGACGAATTTGCAGCCAGTTTATTGATTGTCCGACAGGCTGCTAGGTTGCTCCGTATGGCCGGACATAAAAAAACCGGAGGACTTGAAAGTCTTCCGGTTTTTTTGTGTTTTTTGCTTTCGTTTATTCCCGGACGAATGTATCTATATCCGTTTCATGGACCATCCCCATCAGTCGAGCATATTCGGATTCGATGATCTGGTAGTGATGATCGGTCGAAGTGGCATTTTGCTCGAAAACCTTGCGGATTTCAGGATTTTCAATTTTTTCAGCCAGGGCGCGAAGGTGCTCGGCCAGATTCTTTTCCTTCTCCAGGGCCAGTTCCATTGCTTTGCGCTCATCAAAGCCCGCAGCATTCACGATGCTCAGTTCTTTCATCCACTCCGAATTTTGATCGGCCCCTGAACTCAGAAACGCCTGAAGATCAGTGATATCGTCTCCCGGATAGACATTGTAAAACCACTCTGCATGCTCGCTTTCTTCGCGGGCTAACAGGGTGAAAACCTTTTTTGCTTCGGCATTTTTCATCATTTCAGCGCCGCGCAGATAGAAGTCCATGGCATTCTTCTCTGTCTGCATGGCACGACGCACAGCATCCTTCAAATCGATGTCGTCAAACATGTGAATCCTCCTCAAGCTATTGATGTATACGATACAAAGACGGGGGATGTTACCAGAAAACAACTGTTTGCCCAACGAAAATATTCGCTTTTTAAAATGGTTGTAAAAGACAAGGCGGATTAAAACGTCCGCCTTGTCTTTGCTTCGTGTTTGGTTTGCTGGCTTTGCTTAAGCCCCTGCAGCAGGTGGAACGAAAGTGCGCAGGGCGAGTTCTTCGTCGAGACGCAGAAGGCCGTTGCCGTCGTCACCGATGCGTTGTAGCTTTTTCACAATCAGTCCGAAGCTGGCTTCTTCTTCAACTTGCTCAGTAACAAACCACTGCAGGAAAATCTGGGCAGCGTGATTATTGTCTTGCCGCGCCAGGTCCATTAATTTGTTGATGCTGTCAGTGACAAAGTTCTCGTGTTTCAGCGAGTATACGAAGCAGTCAAGAGGTGAGTCGTAATCGTTTTGCGGTGCATCGATTGCACGCAGGTCGGTGCGACCGTTGGCATCACAGATGAAATGAAAGAATTTTTCGCCGTGGGTAAGCTCTTCCAGCGCCTGAACTCGCATCCAGTTAGCAATCCCCGGAAGATCCTCGGCTTCAAAGTAACCGGCCATGGCAAGGTAGAGATAGGCCGAAAGAAATTCGTTTTTCATCTGCTCATTCATTGCATCGAGCAATTGCTTGCTGAACATTTTTGTTCCTCCTTGAAGGTCTTGTTTTTTGTGAGTATCGACTGCCTTAGAATGATACCGTAACGGCTGGTTTTTGCAATGCAGTATGTAAAAAAAGCGGGGCAAATTCGCCCCGCTTTTTTACCTTTTAGTTCCTCTTCGAGATCAGCGTACGCCGTCTTCGAATATGATTTTCTGCAGACCGTCGATGGCTGCATTGGCTTGCAGGGTTTCCCCGGTAAATGGATTGCGGTAAGTGTAGGTGATGTAGCTGCAGTTGCAATCTGCAGGCATAAAGGCATCGTGCAGCACAAACTTTTTACCATCAGAGCGCCTGGTTAAACCCATGATGCCGGTTTTGATGTCGTTGCCAATGATACTGTAATCAACTTTCGGTGCCTCAAAGAAAGTGATTTCAGTGACAGTTTCCACTGGCACGGTGATCGCAGAACCATTCCACCAGCCCTTGACAATGTCCCGTTCCAGGATGCTGTCGAAAACGATTTCCTTGTTATCGAGGGTGACCAACCGGCCAGGGCGGCCTTGGTCAGCGATGGCGAATGTTGCCAGGCACAAGATAGTCAGCAGGGGGATGGCCACCAAGCGCATGCATATGCGAACTCCCATTTTACCGCACTCCTTTTTAGACAAAAGATTGTAATTGAATACTATAGACAAATGTTATGTGTAAACGTCCGTGATTCGAGGCACTTGATCTCGATAAAGTACTGTTCTAGTCAGGGCGCCTAATTAGGCGTGCCATTAAGGGAAAACTCTTCATCGATTAGTCTGAAGAGGTTATTAACTGGCGTTTCACTTGGGAAACGTCGAAGTATCAAATCACAATGACAGCGTATTGGATAACAGCTTTCAAAAAATAAATCAACGCTTTTTCCCGGAAGGTCGGCCATTTGGGCCGAAATTATAAGGGCTTATCGTTATTAGAGAAAACTGGGTGATTCTATGACCCTGTGATAATATGAGTGTCGCTAAGGGCAAGGATTAATCCAGAAGAATGCTAAAAGTGAGAGTCTCATTATGAGAGTACATAGTGCAAGTTTTATAATCAGTGCCCCGACTCTGGCAAGTTGCCCTCCGTCCGAGTGGCCGGAGATCGCTTTTGCCGGACGTAGCAATGTTGGCAAGAGTAGTTTGATTAATTGTCTCCTTAACCGAAAGGGGCTGGTTCGTACTTCCTCAACTCCCGGGCGTACGCAGTTGTTGAACTACTTTGCCATCAACGAAGCGCTCTATTTTGTTGACCTTCCTGGCTACGGCTTTGCCAGGGCACCGCGTTCTGTACGCGAGAAATGGCAGCCGATGGTGCATGGTTACCTGCAGGGACGTGAAAGCTTGCGTGCCGTGGTTTGGCTGCTTGATGTCCGTAGGGATCCGAGCCGGGAAGATCTCGAGTTTCTCGATTGGCTTGAAGAGACCGAAATCCCAACGATTCCGGTGATCACCAAGGTGGATAAGGTGAGCAAGAATGAACTGAGCCGAAATCTGGCTAAAATTTCCAGCGCTACGGGGCTCCAAAAAGAGTTGCTCACCCCATTTTCAGTTCAAACCAGACAAGGCCATAAAGAGGTTTGGGATTTGATTTCTATGTCTCTGGACCCAGAGGCTTGATTCTGATTCAAGGATGCCTGAGGTAAGCTAAAATTATCAGCGAGTCACAACCGAATGTTCGCCGTTACACTTTTTAGTACTCGTCACTCTGCCGAGAACGACATGCTAATGCCTGGATGTATAGAAGTGGATTCATAGGACTGAAGATGCAACGAACACGAATCTATCTGGTTCGACATGGCCAGGTCGAAGGTCACGAAGAAAAACGCTACAACGGCCAGGTCAATGTGTCTCTCACACCGCTTGGCCGTGAACAATCTGATCGTGTTTGCGACTGTCTGGTTGATATCCCTCTCGATGCAGTTTATAGCAGTGACCTGGATCGCAGTCGTTACTGCGCCGAATTGATCGCTGCTGCGCATAATTTGACAGCCAGTACCTGTGAGTCCTTACGTGAGCTGAATATCGGCGTTTGGGAGGGGCGGACATGGGACGAACTCCAGGAGGCGTATCCAGAGGATTGGCGAGAAAGGCAACGGGATCTGGTGAACTTTCAGGTGCCGGGAGGCGAGAGTCTGCAGGATGCTGCTGATCGCATCCGCCCGACCATCCTGCAAATCATTGCAAACCATCCCGACAGTAACGTTGTCCTGGTCGCTCATGGTGGTGCAAACCGGATCATTCTCCTCGATGCCATCGGCGCACCCCTTAAACAGGCATTTTCCATTGAACAGGATTATGGTTGCGTAAATATTATTGACTATTTTGTCGATGGTAACTCAGTCGTGAAACTACTTAACGGCACAGCCTACCAAAAGCCAAAAATGGTCTCTGAGCGTCCCTGCGTCGGCCAACGCTGAGGGGCTTGACGAGTCGGTAAACAAACGGATAGAGTTGCGTACCCAGCTTACCAAGCATTTTCCTCGGCCGATAATCCACAGCCGTTGGCAAACATGGACGCAGAGCTGGGTTCAGGCAGTGACAATTTATTCTTGCTCAAAGTTGAGCTCGGGCTATTCCCGGTTGATTATACGGATACCGTTTGCGCTGGAATCGGTGCAGTACCCATCTAGAGAGGATGTCGGCAGATGAATACGATCTATGTTATCGGCGCTGGAATCGAAGGACACGAGGGTTTCAGTCGCAGGGCCCTGGAACTGGTAGGTCAGGCGGAGATATTGATTGGTGGTGCTCGTCAGCTTGCACTCTTTCCAGAATTTTCCGGCAAGACTCTGGCCATAGGGGAAAACCTTTCACCGGTGATTGAGTGTCTGACAAAGGGCGAAGGCTCTGCTGTGGTGCTGGCCTCAGGTGATCCACTCTTTTTTGGGATCGGTCGTTACCTGTTACGTAACCTGCCAGATGCTGCTCTCGAGTTCGTACCGAATGTCAGCTCGGTTCAGTACGCTTTTGCCAAGATTCGCGAACCCTGGGATGATGCAGTCTTTGTTTCGGCCCATGGGCGCGGGATGAAAGGGACTGTCGATCAGGTTGTGGCTCACGACAAAATTGCGATTCTCACGGATGAAGTAAATACACCTCGGGCGATTGCCAATGAGTTGATTGAACGGGGCCGGGATGGTTATTCTGCTTACCTTTGTGAAAATCTGGGAACAGTTGAAGAGGCGATTACCCATACCGACCTCAAGGGACTGCTTGATATCCAGGCAGCCCCTTTGAATGTCCTGATCCTGATCAAGGAATATGAAGCCGGTGACGATGGTGCATGGCCTTGCCTGGGCATACCGGACGAAGACTTCGCCACAGTCAAGAAGCTGATCACCAAGGAAGAGGTGCGAGCTGTGAGTCTGGCCAAATTACGTCTGCGCCAGGACATGACCCTCTGGGATATTGGTGCTGGCTCCGGCTCGGTCAGTATCGAGGCCGACCATCTCATGCCGAACGGTCAGGTTTTTGCGGTGGAACGCAATCCCCAGTGTTTGGCATACCTCAAGGAAAACCTGCAGAAATTCAACTCCCGCAACATTACTCTGGTCGAAGAGGCTGCTCCGGCCTGCCTGGATGACCTGCCAGATCCCGATCGGGTCTTCATTGGCGGCTCCGGCGGTCATCTCTGGAAAATTCTTGCTGCGGTTGATGACCGTTTATCGATTGGAGGGCGGGTGGTGCTCAATGCTGTCACCCTCGATACCCTCACATCTGCAACCGATTTTTTCGAGAACGCCAGCTACGAACTGGAAGTGACTACAGTCAACATATCGCGCACGCGGCCGTTGACTGATTACAAGATGTTCGAAGCCTTCAACCCGGTCTTTATTCTGACAGCGGTCAAGGTCTGAAATTATAGATACACGTTACGAAAGATGCGTGATGTATGCTTTGTTTGTATCGATTTGCAGGAGGAAATAGAGTGAGAAAAAGATTCTTTCAGTTCATTTTGATTGTGCTTATAGCATGCACGCTGTTGTTGATTGGTTGTAGCGATTTCGATGAGATGAAAAGCCAGAGGTCGCTCCTTCAAGCTGATGCGTTGATGCAACAGGGCAATGAATTGCTGGCCGAACAAGCGTTGGCGGATCTTGTTGCCAAATATCCCGGAACTCAGTCAGGAATTGTGGCTAGCAAGCGTCTGTTGCAAATACAAAAGCAGCGAGAGCTTGGCGAGCGTGAAGTGTTTGCCAAAGTTCTTGACAGCTATCAGCAGGTTCTCAACGGATACCACGCCCTTTATGCAGAATACCCTCGCTCGATTTCAGCCCTTGACCAGAGCGACTACTTCTTTGACTCGGCTTACCTGGAAGAGATTACCCCGGAGAACTATCAAGCTTATCTTTGGCTGAAGAGTGATGGCAGCGATTACCGCGTGTGGTGTGTTACTCAGGAGAAGGCTCGCGGTTATGCCGTTGAAGCATTAAACCGCAAGCTGGTTCCCTTTGAACGCGCTGAGCTCGTGAAAAAAGTAAAAATACGTTTTCAGTCGACTGCCTGGGACGGCAAATTGGTTGCTTTGCAGGAACAGAATTAACCAACCGGTTGCTATCCTAAGAAAAGATCAGAAGCATAAATTGGAAAGGGCAGCAGATTCGTTATCTGCTGCCCTTTTGCAGTATGCGTACGAAACTTTAAACAGGCAACACCGGTAATTCCAGCCCCGCCATGTTTTGCACCAACCTCACCACCTGGCTACTATAGCCATATTCATTGTCATACCAGACATAGAGGACGATTCTATCTTCCGAAACAATCGTTGAAACAGAGTCAACTATCCCAGAATGAATTGAGCCGACAAAGTCGCTGGAAACAGCTTCTGGTGAATTGGTGTAGTCAATCTGGTTTTGCAATGGCGAGTCGAGGGAGATGTCACGCAAATAGCTGTTGAGACCCTCGCGGCTGACTTTCTCCGTCACGGTCAGATTGAGAATTGCCAGGGAGACATTTGGTGTCGGTACCCGGATCGCATTGCCTGTCAGTCTGCCGGTCAACTCTGGCAACGCCTTGGCGATGGCACTCGCAGCGCCAGTCTCGGTGATGACCATGTTGAGCGCTGCGCTACGGCCGCGGCGATGTTTGTCGTGGTAGTTATCGATCAGATTCTGGTCATTGGTGTAGGAGTGGCAGGTTTCGACGTGGCCACTGATAACTCCGTAGCGGTCATTGATCGCCTTGAGAACGGGTACGATGGCGTTAGTGGTGCAACTTGCGGCCGAGAAGATGTTCTCATCGTCGGTCAGCAACTCGTTGTTGACACCAAAGACGATATTCGGAATATCCCCCTTGCCGGGAGCGGTGAGGACAACCTTGCTGATCCCCTTGGCCTGTAGATGACGATCAAGTCCTTTGCGATCGCGCCATTTTCCGGTGTTGTCGATCAGGATGGCATCATTGATACCGTAGGCGGTGTAGTCGATCTCATCGAGGGTGCTGGCGTAGATCAAGCGGATCATATTGCCGTTTGCAATGATTGCGTTCTCTTCCTCATCGACAGTGATGGCGCCGTTGAAATGACCGTGGACTGAATCGCGACGCAGCAGGCTGGCGCGCTTCATCAAATCGTCTACATCGCCCTTGCGGACCACTGCGGCCCGCAAGCGTAGTTTGTCACCACCGCCTGCTTTGTCCACTAAAATTCTAGCCAGCAACCGACCGATGCGGCCAAAGCCGTAAAGGACGACATCGCGAGGCTCGCTGAGCAGAGAAGTCTGTCCGGTGTTGGCCTTTGCCAGCTCCTGACGAACGAAGGCGGTGAGGTCGTGACCGGTGCCCTGTGATTGATAGCGAACGGTCAATTTACCGATATCGATCCGGGTTGGTGCCAGATCGAGGCTCCCCATCGCCTGTAGGACCGGAAAAGTATCGCGTACAGAAAGTTCGTTTTCAAGGATCTGTCGAGCGAAGCGATGGGCCTTGAGAATGTCCACAATGGAACCGTGCACCAGGCTGCGTCCGTAGACGGTGATGACAATGCCGTGGTCCCGGTAAAGCCGCCCGATAATCGGCAACATTGCTTCCGCTATTTCCTCGCGTTGTTTCCAGTCTACAAAGTAATGCTCTTGCTTTTTCAGGTTCATGTTGGCTTCCTTCAGGTGTTGCTGTTAGGTATTGTTTGTCGAGAATTCTGTTTAATCCTAGTCCAAGGAGTTGTGAGATGCAATAGATGTCGAGCTGTTTTCGGGAGTTTGGTCTGGACTTGTGGCGGTTGAGTTGGTATTAAAGTATGTTTATAAAAACGTCTACCGAACAATCTAAAAGGAGGGTCATTTCTGATGAGCGACAAGGTCCATTATTCGGAACTCGGGCTGGTTAATACCCGCGAAATGTTTGCTAAAGCCGTCGATGGTGGCTATGCCATTCCGGCTTACAACTTTAACAATCTCGAGCAACTTCAGGCGATTGTCACGGCCTGTGCAGAGAGTCGTTCGCCGGTCATTATACAGGTCAGCAAGGGCGCTCGTGATTATGCCAACGCGACCATGCTACGCTACATGGCGATTGGTGCAGTGAAGATGGCTCAGGAGATGGGCGCCGACATTCCCATCTGTCTGCATCTTGACCATGGCGATTCCTTTGAAATTTGCAAATCTTGTGTTGATAGTGGCTTTTCCTCCGTCATGATCGATGGCTCGCACTTGCCCTACGAAGAAAACGTTGCACTGACCAAAAAGGTCGTTGAATATGCTCATGAGTTTGATGTAACGGTTGAAGGTGAACTCGGTGTACTGGCAGGTATCGAAGACGATGTCCAGGCCGAAGAGTCGACCTACACCAAGCCTGAAGAGGTCGAGGATTTCGTTAAAAAGACCGGCGTCGATTCGCTGGCAATATCTATCGGCACCAGTCATGGTGCTTTCAAGTTTAAGTTGAAAGAGGGCGAAGAAGTGCCGCCATTGCGTTTTGACATCCTTGAAGAGGTCGAAAAGCGCATTCCCGGTTTTCCGATTGTCCTGCACGGTGCCTCGAGTGTGGTTCAGGAGTATGTGGCCTTAATTAACCAGTATGGTGGCAAGATGGAAGGGGCCATCGGGGTTTCAGAAGAGCAGTTGCGCCGGGCGGCGAAGAGCGCTGTCTGTAAAATCAATATCGATTCCGACGGGCGGTTGGTTGTAACCGCCAAGATCCGTGAATACCTGGCCAACAATCCGGGTGAGTTTGACCCCCGCAAGTACCTTGGAGCGGCTCGCAAGGAACTGATCAAGCTGCTCAACCATAAGAATGAAGCTGTGCTTGGGAGTGCTGGGAAAGCTTAAAGGCAGAAGCGTGTGGCGCGGGACGCGTAGCGCGAAAAAACATGAACAATCAAGAGCCGCCCGGGTGTCCGAGCGGCTCTTTAATATTGCTAGTAGCCTGTCGGACAATCAATGAACTGGCTGCAAATTCGCCTGTTTGGACCATATTTCAGCTCCTTTTCGACCAATAGCTAGGGCTATTACTCTCAAATGAGCTAAAATCTGGTCTCAAACATCCAAATTTTCGCTTCAGCCCTGATTGTCCGACAGACTGCTAGATTGCCTGAGTCTTAGTGGAGCAGGCGAATTTATTTTTTGTGACGGTCGCCCATGCCATGATCGACTGTTTCTGGGAGTGGGATGAAAGTGACATCAAGAGAGAGTTGCTTCCCCGCCCGCTCTACAACGAGGGTAGATTGGTCGCCACTGACGCGTTGTTTGACTTCATAGATCAGATCAAAGCTGTCTTCAATCAAAGCTTCATTCAGAGACACAATGACATCTCCTTCCAGAACGCCAGCCTCGTCTGCCGTTGAGTTCGGCACAACCGCTTCGACGACCACCTTGCCGTCCTCTTCCTTCATACGCACGCCGAGTTTGACGCGCTCGCCAGGCAGACTCTCGTATTCCGTGTAAACCAGGTAGTCATAGGGCGTCATCGGAAAGCGCGGCATGTCGACATTCATCAGCTTGTCCTGCTTCTCTTTGGGGATGACAATCTCTCGGCTGCCAATCAACATGTAAGATGTCGGCAGGCGACGGTAAACGCGTCTTGGAATACCGAAGCCGTATCTGATGTGATTGCCGCCAGCCATAACCACCATGCGATGTTCGGGGCTTTTGTCTGTCATGGTCTTGACAATGTTTTCAGCCATGGTCTCGTCCCAGAGGGTCTGAATGCGTGCGAAGCCCCCGAGCATTTTGTCGCCCTGGCTGTGATCAGCATAGATCGCCTCGAGCATGGCTTGCTGGTAAGGGTCGGTCAAGTCAAATTCAGGCAGTTTGTTACGTGTCGCCTCGTCCAGATCCCCAAGCGACGTTCTGCCGACCGTTTTGACCATCTCGCGAGTAGCGTTCAGGCCGATGACCGGGATCTTCCGTTCTCTGGCAAAATCCAGAATTTCGCTATAATAGGCATAGTCCATTTGCCAGTTACTGAACCAATTGGAACTCTTCAGAAAGACCTTTGCGCTCAATTCGCCCGCAACCCATTGATCCAGCGTTTCCTGCTGGCTGGTATTGAACATCTCCATGCCAAGGCTTAATTGCCCAGGGTAACGTTCCTCCATAGCCCTGAGAATTTGCAACTCGAGACGATGCGCTGCCGGATTGTCGTGAGTTTCACCAACGTAGACGATGCGTGCATCTGTTATCGCTGCATACATCTGCTTCTCAGTGACCTTAACTCCGGTGGGCAGGTGAACAATGTCGCCGACAGCAGGTTTCGCGGTTGGCGGGTAGGGGGCTTCCGGATTGCCGATCGGTTGTTGACTCATAGTGCAGGCCGTAAGGGTTAGAAAAAAAAGACCATAAATGAGCGACAAAGGGCTGGTTCGTTGAGTCATGTCATCTTCCATCGAGTAAGAATTGTTGATCGTTAAGAAAGGGTAGACCATACATCATCAGCCCCTTTCAAGGAAAGATGATTTGTCCTTGGGCTTCAAAGCCTTTTCGTGAAAATTGTTGTCGGTATCGAGTCTTGGCTCTGAACAAAACTCTTTTTCGGTTGACAAGGGATGAGGGATAGAGAGAATGGCAGATTGGTTTGACTTGTTAATTTAAAGACTTGGAATCAGGTCTTGAAGGAGTTACAGGATGAGTAAAGTATTGATAATAGGTGCTGGTGGTGTTAGCCGTGTCGTCGTTCACAAATGTGCACAACGCAAGGATATCTTTTCCTCGATCACACTGGCATCACGCACCAAATCCAAGTGCGATGCGATTGCTGCCGAAATTACTAATCTTGATATTAAAACTGCTCAGGTTAACGCTGATAATGTTCCAGAACTGACCGCTTTGATCCAACAGGAAGCGCCAAAGCTGGTGATTAATGTGGCGCTGCCCTACCAGGACCTGACTATCATGGACGCTTGCCTGGCCGCCGGAGTCGATTATCTCGACACGGCCAACTATGAGCCTCTCGATACCGCCAAGTTCGAATACCAATGGCAGTGGGATTATCAGGAGCGTTTTCAAAAAGCGGGTCTGATGGCTCTGCTCGGCAGCGGTTTCGATCCGGGCATGACGAACGTTTACACTGCCTTGGCAGCGAAGAACTACCTCGATGAAATTCATGAAATTGACATCATCGATGCAAACGCCGGCAATCACGGCCAGCCTTTTGCAACCAATTTTAACCCGGAGATTAATATCCGCGAAGTGACCGCTGCCTGTCGTCACTGGGAGAATGGTGGCTGGGTGGAGACAGCGGCGCTGCAGACCAAGCGCTCTTTTGATTTCCCCGATGGCATCGGCCCGATGAACATCTACCGCATGTATCATGAGGAGATGGAATCACTCGTCAAGCACATCCCGACCATCAAAAAGGCTCAGTTCTGGATGACCTTTTCCGACAACTATCTCAAACACCTCGAAGTCCTGCAAAATGTCGGTATGACCCGCATCGACGAGGTCGAGTACAATGGCCAGAAGATCGTGCCGCTGCAGTTTCTCAAAGCCGTGCTGCCCGACCCCGCTTCCCTCGGACCTTTGACCAAAGGGCGCACCTGCATCGGTGTGATTGCCAGAGGCCTCAAGGATGGTCAGCGCAAGCAGGTTTATATCTACAATATCTGCGATCATGAGAAGTGTTACGCAGAGGTTAACTCCCAGGCGATCAGTTACACCACTGGTGTGCCAGCTGTGGTTGGCGGCATCATGATGCTGACCGGGAAATGGCACAAGCCGGGGGTATGGAATATGGAGCAGTTTGATCCGCAACCGTTCCTCGAAGAGGTTGGCCCGATGGGCTTGCCGCATGTGGTGATTGATGGTGGCGAGTGGCCTGAACTGTAGTTGTTGGCTTCAACGCGGAGGCGCAGAGTCACTGAGAAAATCTGTCTTGTATTGAAAAAACAAACCAATACAAGCAGTGTTGCTTCTCCGCATAAGCCATAAGGTTTTTGTCCTTTCGCAAAGGCCCTTCCGGTGGTTCTCAGTACCTCCGTGCCTCCGCGTTGAATGATAAGGTTAATGATTTGACCAGTATCGATATCCCGAAAATTCTGGAATTGGCTCCATCTCCGGCTTATGTCATCGACTTGGGTCGTTTGCGTCATAACATGACGATTCTCGACGAGGTGCAGCGGCGCAGTGGAGCGAAGATCCTCATGGCGCTCAAGGCCTTTTCCATGTGGAGCACTTTCCCGATTATTCGGCAGACACTGCAGGGTGTCTGTGCCTCGTCTCCCTGGGAGGCTCGGCTCGGTCGCGAGGAGTTCGGTGGTGAGGTCCATTCCTTTTCCGCGGCCTTCAAAGCGAGCGATGTCGTTGAGCTGCTGTCGATCTCCGATCACCTGGTCTTCAACTCCTTCAACCAATTGGAACGTTTCAGACCGCTGTGGGAAAAAGAGCAGGGCAGGGTGTCGATCGGGCTGCGCGTCAATCCTGAACACTCGGAAGGGCAGATTGAACTCTACGATCCTTGTGCGCCAAACTCTCGACTGGGCATTCGCCGGAGCGAATTTGACGGCAAATCACTGGTCGGGGTGGATGGGTTGCACTTTCATACTCTCTGCGAGCATCTGTTTGAACCTTTAGCGCGTACCGCAAAAGTTTTTGAAGAAAAATTTGGCGAATTTCTTCCGCAGATGAAATGGATCAACTTTGGCGGTGGACATCACATTACCCGTGAGGGTTACGATATTGATGGCTTGGTCGATCTGATCCGATATTTCAGGGAAAAGTACAACGTCGAAGTTTACCTTGAACCAGGAGAGGCTATTGCAATTGGTACTGGTCTGCTGGTTGGTGAAGTCCTGGATATTGTTCGCAGCGAGATCGATACGGCAATTCTCGATGTCTCCGCAACTTGCCACATGCCCGATATCCTGGAAATGCCCTATCGACCGGAGATCCTGGGTGGTTGTGATCCCGGTGTGAAGGCACATACCTATCGCCTTGGCGGACCTTCCTGTCTGGCCGGTGATGTCATAGGAGACTGGTCTTTTGACCAACCGCTGAAGACTGGTGATCGCCTGGCCTTTCTCGATATGGCTCACTACACGATGGTTAAGACCACCACTTTCAACGGCATCCAGCATCCGCATCTCTGTACCTTTGAACCCAAGACCGGAGAACTGAAGGTGGTGCGGAGTTTTGGCTACGAGGATTTCCGGAGCAGGCTTTCGTAGAGGATTTGTTTTCTTCAGGACAAAGCCAAAGCGTAACGCAAAGACGCAAAGGATTAACGGCAAGACGCAAAGTGAAATCTAAATAGGTTGCACACCAGAGCTTTTTTGCTTACTTTGCGAACTTGAGTGAACGGGCGAGAATAACCTTGATTTACCTCTTTGCGCCTTTGTGTTAAGCCGCAGGCTTTATCCGTTGTTTTATTAAAGTTTTTTCCTCTCAATAAGTGTTTGCCAATGGCAAGGCGGTGAATAAATGGAACGTTGGTCGATTAAGAAGTCTGAAAAAATCTACAACATCGACAATTGGGGCGATGGGTTCTTTTCCATCAACCGCAAGGGACATGTCTGTGTTCACCCCTCACCTAATTCGAAATATGCCATCGACCTGCGGATCCTGATCGATGACCTGATCAAGCGCAAGATCAAACCGCCGATCCTGCTGCGCTTCATGGACGTGTTGCAGGGTCGCATTGCGGCCAT
>JAGXHM010000069.1 GCA_024636155.1 Deltaproteobacteria bacterium | reverse complement strand
CTACAAAGCCATTATGCTCGGTTTTCCGATGCTGACCATCGGCATCATCACCGGCGCTGCGTGGGCCAACTATGCTTGGGGTACTTACTGGAGCTGGGATCCGAAAGAGACCTGGAGCCTGATCGTCTGGTTTATCTACGCGGCCTTTCTGCACGCCCGCTTTACGCGTGGTTGGGTCGGCCGTCGTGTTGCCTGGTTGTCGATTTTCGGCTTTGCTGCGACGATCTTCTGCTACCTCGGCGTTAACCTGGTGCTCTCCGGGTTGCACTCTTACGGCGGGTAAGTGACTTTCCCATGCTGTTACGAATGGGGACAATCCTGTTTTTTAGATATAAAGAAATACTCAACTAGTCAGGAATTTAAATATGAAAAAAGAAACTATTCTGCTGATCGTAGTAACCCTGGTTGTGGGGTGTTTGGTAGGTCTGATCGTTAGTCAACCGAGTAATAAATCGTCGGTTCAAAAGCCAGTAGTATCTTCAGCGCCCGCGGTAGATTACCAACAGAAAATCAAAATACTGAAAGAGGTTGTCGGTAGAGAGCCCGCTAATCATAATGCCTGGGTTCAACTGGGTCATAATTTTTTTGACTCAGGGCAGCAAATGGATGCGATTGAAGCTTATGACAAGGCCCTTGAACTTGATGGTAATGACCCCAATGTCCTCACTGACCAAGGGGTCATGTATCGCCAGGTCGGCTGGTTTGACAAGGCTGTTAACAATTTTATCAAGGCGAACAAGCTGAATCCGAATCACCCGCAATCTCTATTTAATCTTGGTCTCGTTTATCGTGACGATCTACAAGACACCCAAAAGGCCAAAGAAGCATGGACTCGCTATCTCAAGATTGACCCGACCGGGAAAAGTGCTGATAATGTCAGGGTAATGCTTGATCATATGGAAAATGGGCATTAGTCTGTAGAAAATATGATTTTGCTTCATATTTTATGACGAAAATTGTGACTTCGTCTGGCTTGAATAATCTGCTATCTGTGAGAAAGAGAAAGGGTCCTTATGCGTAGTTTGGTGTTAATTGTTGTGATCGCGTTGGTCGGCGCTTCTGTCTATCTTGTTTCCTCAAGTAACTCACGTCCATCCAGTGAATGGGTCAACTCGGTTGCTGCCGGTGATGTTGCCCCTGATTTTCAGCTTGAAGATACAGATGGCAAGCAGGTGTCTTTGTCGGACTTGCGCGGTAAGGTTGTTCTGGTAAATTTCTGGGCGACCTGGTGTCCGCCATGCATCGAAGAGATGCCTTCAATGGAGAGGCTCAACGAGGTCATTGCTGGTGATGACTTTGTTATGCTGGCGATCAATACAGAAGCAAATGGTCGCAGCGTTGTTCCTGCTTTCCTGGAAAAGACCCCCTACACCTTTCCCATCCTTTATGATGACAAAGGTGTCGTGCAGAAACGTTACGGAGTGTTCAAGTTTCCTGAATCTTTTATTATTAACAAAGATGGGACCGTTGCAGAAAAAATCATTGGTCCACTTGACTGGTCCAGTCTTAAAACTATCACCTATTTCCAAGGCCTTATCAAAGGATAACCAAATTGCTACAGCAAACAGCTGATATCACATATTGGATTGCGTTTACCGCCGGGATTTTATCGTTTGCCTCACCCTGTGTGCTACCGTTGATTCCCTCGTACCTGACCTACATCACCGGGCTGTCTTTCAGTCAACTAGATGATGAACACCCGGATGCCAAGGTTCGCCTGACGGTTCTGCTGCACACCTTGTGCTTCATCCTCGGTTTTTCCGCCGTATTTATTCTGCTTGGTGCTATTGCCGGTATCGCTTCCAGTAGCATTCAGACCTACCTGCGCGAGGGACTGGGCTGGGTTGAAAAGATCGGCGGGATATTGATCTTTCTGTTTGGAGTTCATATGACCGGGTTGTTCCATTTTAGTGCCCTCATCGGCGAAAAAAGGGTCCATCTGCATAAGAGACCGAGTGGCTTTGCCGGGACTTGCTTGGTTGGTGTTGCTTTTGCGGCTGGCTGGACACCCTGCATCGGCCCAATTCTCGCGTCAATTCTTGTGGTCGCAGCATCTTCCGGTCAGGTTGGTGAAGGGGTTGGCTTGCTAGCGGTCTATTCTCTGGGCCTGGGTCTACCTTTCTTGCTTTCGGGCCTTCTCTTTCATCAATTTCTGTCAGCTTTCAAGCGATTCCGTAAGCACATTCGCCTCATTGAAATCGGTACCGGTGTTATGCTGATGGTGGTTGGTGTTATGCTCATGTTTAGTCTGCTTGGGCCGGTCACTATGTTTTTATATCAGTGGGTTCCTGTTAGAGGATAATTTCGTAATGAAATACAAACTCCTTTACCACGACCTTTGTGTTAATCAATTACCTAATTTAGAGGACTTTATATGTCTCAAATTGATCAAGCGGCCAAGACGAACTGGACGCTGCTATTCCTGGGCTGGCTTTTAGTCAGTGTGTCGACCACAATAAGTCTCTTTTTCAGCTCTGTTTTGGAGTATGAACCCTGTGTCCTGTGCTGGTATCAGAGGATATGCTTGTTTCCGATGATCTTCATCTTAGCGGCAGGTCTTTTCCCCACTTTTGACAAAAGCGTCATTAAATATGCATTACCTCTTTCGATAGCGGGTGGGCTGACGGCTTTTTATCACACATTACTCTATGCTGGAATTATCCCGGAGAGCATCCAACCCTGCTCGAAAGGCGTTTCATGTACAGAAAAATACTTTGAGTTGTTTGGCTTTGTCTCGATACCAATGCTCTCTTTTCTCGCATTTTCAGCAATAGTAGTTCTATTAATTATCTTAAAAAGGAGAACCTCATAATGAAGTATATTCTTGTCGGTCTTTCGTGTGCAGTGTTGGGCTTGTTGTTTTTTTTCGCCAGTATTTATTATAAAGGGCAACAGGCTGAAAAGATTGGTTTTTTGGCCCAAGAAAACGCCGAACTTTTCGTTAGAGACCATTCTCCGACACTTGGCAGCGATGATGCGAAAGTATTTATCGTTGAGTTTATGGATCCTGCCTGTGAAACCTGTGCCGCCTTTGCACCCTTCGTCAAGCAGATCATGGCCGCCAATCCCGGCAAAATCAAACTGGTTATTCGCTATGCCCCTTTCCATGATGGCGCCGATAACTTTGTCAAGATTCTTGAAGCCGCCAGAATGCAGGGGAAATATTGGGAAACTCTGGATGTCATGTTTAAATCGCAAGGCGTCTGGGCCAACCACGGCCACTATCAACCTGAAAGATTATGGGATTTAATTCCCCGGGCAGGCGTGGATATCGAACAAATCAGAAAAGATATGCATGACCCCGCTATTGCAAAAATCATTGAGCAGGATATGGCTGATGTAAAAACGTTGAATGTGCAAAAAACTCCGGGGTACTTTGTCAATGGCAAGCCTCTTCAGGTCTTTGGCTACAAACAATTACAACAATTGATTCAATCTGAACTTGATGCACAATACCCGAAATAAACGCCGCGCCAGAGACATGTCCAGCCCCCTGAGTAGGGGGCTGGACGTGGATGGCTGTTCTCTCATGACTTGTTTTCGCATACGTGATCTGTCGCATGTTCAACGGCCAGATTAAATGATGTGTAAATATGTTTTTCTCTGAGGATTGAAGAAATCTCCAGTCGAATCAGCTTGGCTTTTATCTCATCATTGACAACGATAAACGGAAGGATATCATTTTCTTTCAACTTCAAAATGATTTCGCAAAGGGCAAAAAAAGCAGACAAGTCAATAAAGGGTACTTTAAGGCAATTGAAGATCACAACTTTTGTCCCAAGCATTGCCCCGACCTGGCCAACCAGGCGAGAAGTGGAACCAAAGAAGAAGGGGCCGTCGATATTGACAACTCTGATGAGAAAACTCTTCTCGTCGTTGAGTCGTTCACAGCCATCGACTTCCTTAATCGAGACCTCAAAATCATCAACGGAAGAGTTGGTTTGTTTCGTCAATCGAATAGTGAGCAGGACAGAAGCGAGAAGAACTCCGACTCCTACGGCCACAATCAAGTCTACAAAAACGGTTAAGAAAAGGACTGTAAACATGATTGCAAGATCGCTTTTTGGCGCTTTTCTTATGATTTTTATGAATCTGTAATCAACAATATCCAGCCCGACTTTTATTAATATTGCGGCAAGGACTGCCATAGGTACAATGGCGGCGTATTTGCCCAAGCCAAGAAGAACCCCCAGTAAAATCAGGGCATGCAGGACTCCCGATAACCTTGTTGTACCTCCTGACTTAACATTGACGACCGTTCGCATTGTCGCTCCGGCCCCGGGGATGCCTCCCACAAAGGCAGTCAGAGCATTGCCAAGCCCTTGGCCAATCAGTTCCCGATTTGAGTTGTGCTCGGTTTTTGTCAAGGAATCGGCAACCAGAGAAGTAAGGAGGCTATCTATTGCTCCTAGAACCGCAAGGCTCATGGCTGCGGTGATGATAACTGTTAGCTGACTGCGCGTGAAAGCAGGCCAACAAATTTCGGGTAGCCCGCTGGGAATCGTTCCAATGGTTGCGAGCTGCAATCCGGCAAGTTGCGAGAAAACTGTGACTATAACAAGGGCCAGCAGTGGTGTGGGAATGATTCTAGCGATCTTTTTAGGTGTGAAAAACACGATCAGCAAGGCAATGATACTGGTGTACAGAGCGTCAGCCTGAAACATTGCCTTGATGTTAACAAGAGAGGTCACGGCATCTAGAGGGGACGTTACCCCTTCAATCCCGAACAGAGGGTTTATCTGTAACAAGATAATAATAATTCCAATTCCACTCATGAAACCGGAAATAACAGGATATGGAACAAACTTTACAAATTTTCCAACTTTTAACAGCCCAAGCACGATTTGGAAAATTCCGGTGAGTAGAATGGCAGCCATTAAAACTGAAACATCTCCGTGAAAGAGAACGAGCGTTGAAGCAGCTACAATTGTCATCGGCCCTGTAGGGCCGGAAATTTGTACCTTTGTCCCGCCTGCCAGAGCCGCGACAAAGCCGAGTACGATAGCTCCGTAAAGTCCAGCTTGTGCGCCGACCCCGCTTGCCACACCAAACGCCAGGGCAAGAGGCAAGGCAATGATGCTTGCTGTAACCCCGCCAAAGATATCTCCTGTTATTCTCTTGTAAGTCAGTCCTCGCATGTTCGTATCCAATTAAACAGTATAGTCTGGGCTCGTGAGCCAGGGGTGTGATTAACTTCGTCGTTTTAGCTCGATAGAGGAGGATTGTCCTTTCTGCTCGTTAGCCGTTTTTGTTGTTGATTTTCTCCATGCCCTTCTTGACTTGTCGTAGAGCCGCGAAGATTTTTTCCCTACCCTCTGCCTGTTCAATGACTTTACGGAACTTGTAATCTTTTAGTGCATATCCAAGCATAGAAAGAAGGTGCAGATGAGCACGCAAGGTCGGGCTGATCACACAAAAAAGAACAGTGGTGGGCAAGCCGTCTAATGACTTAAAGTCAACAGGTTTTTCAAGGAAAGCCAATGTCACAGTGGGTTGAGTTGTATGTAACAAGACAGGATTACGAGGATGAGGAATGGCAATACCATCACCCACACTGGTCGATGCAAGTTCTTCTCTGGCAATCAGGACTTTGAGCAGATAGCCTTTGTCAACACCTTCAGAAAGGCGCAGGTTATTAACTAACCCCTCAAGAATTTCGTTTCTCGTGTTTCCATCCAAACGATAGATTATACCGCCAGCTTCAAGCGAATCAGTAAGTGAGGGCAGTGGCTTTGCTGCTTCTTCTGGCTCGTCAAAAGCCTCAGGAGAAACTCCCATTCTTCTCGAGGTTGCCCATTCAATAAGTTCGGATTGATTAAACCGATGTTGGCCGTTAACCCTATAAGCAGGGACCAGTTCCTGTTTAATCCACCTGTAAATAGTTTTTTCTGCCACACTCAGGATGCGAGCCGCATCTTTGACAGAAAGGTTCATAAATACCACCCTTACAATAAGGCCCATAAAATGACATCTATGGACATTATGTGTATATTGTGGACATTGTCAACGGGAAAATCGATAGCTAAAAATATGGCCACCAAGGTTAGTTCCTTGGTGGCCGGTTCTGGTTGGGGAGGGTTGGTAGGAGATTTTTATTTATTTCTTTGTCGGTCTGCGTTTCAGTTCAGGCATTGCCATCGTAACCACCGCGCCAGTAAGCAGTATGGCACTGGTTAGTGAGGTTACGAATATCGTCACGAATCCACTTATGCAAAGATTGAAAATTACCAGAAACCCGAAAAAATAAACAAGAGTTGCAGCCGGGGTGCTTTGATACAGGGCTTGTTTCTTATTTTCCGGTTCCTCTTTGAAAGAACATTTTTTGCCGCAAACCCAGGCGATTCTTGTTCCATAAATCAGGCTTACAGATATTGTCACAAAACAAGCCATTCCTCTTAATGCTTCAAACATAGTCACCTTCCTTAATTTGTTGAGAGCGCCAAACTACATTCAGTTGTATTAAAAGTAAAGAATTAATATAAATTAATTCGTGGCTCCAGACGACAATGTCAAGAAATCAATTTCACTCCTTCTCACGGGCAATCTCAGCATCAATCTGTGCATTGATTGTGTGACGTAAAGTACTATGACTCCGCTCAAACTTTTGATTTTCTTATCTTGCGAAAAATTGCTTGTTTCCAAACCACAAAGCGCATTGTAACCATCTGAAGTTTCCGGATGGACATTCGTTGGTTAAATTACGACATCCACTTACTGGTGGTCATTTCTCCTCTATCATGTAGAATTATATAGTATTCATTGATATTGGTTCTCAGAAACCTGTTGTTTGAAGGAGTCATTGCAATGTCTTTAAGATTTGATGTTGAGCTGAAAGATGGGGCTGTCTGCCCGATGGCGACAAAAGCTTTCAACGTTTTTCTCGCACTAGATAGGGTTGCAAAATTCAAACGTTCTGATGGTTGGGTTGTGGTCGGCAAGGATCCGCTGAGAGATTTAAAGAAAGACAACGATTATCCTCTCTTTGCTGAGCGCAGATCATTTGTCTAGCAGTCTGTTAGACTATCAATGAACTGGCTGCAAATTTGCCTGTTTGGCCCATATCTCAGCTCCTTTTCGACCAATAGCTACGGCTATGACTCTCAAATAAGCTAAAATCTGACTCTATAAATAAATTCAAACATTTACGGTTAAGGGGGTTATCGTGATTGTCGGCATACTTAAAGAGATCAAGGTGGCAGAAAATCGAGTTTGCATGACCCCGGCAGGTGCCGAGATCATGTGCAAAAATGATCATGTCGTTTTGGTGGAAACTCAGGCGGGCGTAGGCAGCGGGTTCAGTGATGCTGATTATGTCGCTGTCGGAGCAGAGATTGTTGCGACAGCTGAAGAGATTTATTGCCGTGCAGGGATGGTCATGCACGTCAAAGAACCTCAACCTTCTGAATACTCTCTGATTCGTGCAGGGCAGATCGTCTTTACTTACTTTCATTTTGCCGCCGGTGAAGAATTGACCAGAGCGATGATTGCAAGCGGTGCGGTCTGTATTGCATATGAAACGATTGTCGGTGCAGATGGAAGCTTGCCTCTGCTGACTCCCATGAGTGAGGTGGCAGGACGTATGGCGGCTCAGGAAGCGGCAAAATATGCCGAGCGTACTCAAGGTGGTCGTGGCATCTTGCTTGGTGGTGTGCCGGGTGTGCAGCCGGCAACAGTCCTGGTGCTTGGCGGCGGTACGGTTGGGACGCATGCCGCGCAGATGGTTTGTGGCCTGGGAGCCAAGGTCTATCTGCTCGACACCAATCTTGAACGGTTGCGTTACCTCGCTGAAGTGATGCCGAAAAACTGTTTCCCGATCATGTCTTCACCAGCGACAATCCGAGAACTTGTCCAGGAAGCAGATGTCGTTATTGGTGCCGTGCTGTTACATGGTGCCAAAGCACCCAAGCTGGTCACTCGTGAGATGTTGAAGACTATGAAGCCAGGGGCTGTCCTGGTAGACGTGGCGATTGATCAGGGCGGTTGTTTTGAGACTTCTAAAGCGACGACTCACAGTGAACCGACTTATGTGGTTGATGGCGTCGTGCATTACTGTGTGGCTAATATGCCTGGTGCCGTACCTTTGACATCAACCGCTGCACTGACCAACGCAACGCTTCCCTATGCAGTGAAAATAGCTGATCAGGGATGGCAAAAAATCGCCAGAGATAATGCCGGCGTCAAGGCAGGTTTAAACATTGTTTGCGGTAAAGTAACTTATGCAGGTGTTGCAGAAGCTTTTGGTCTAGAGTACACGCCTGTTGAAGATGTTTTGGGATAGAAGCATAAGGCTGGACAGGGACTCTCACTGAACAGGCCGACTTCGTTAAGAAGCCGGCCTGTACTTATTGGTCAGAGAGAATCGAGAAAGGTCAGGTTACATCCTTTCACCAGAGATGGCCTGTTTTACCGTTGCGGTCATCTGTGGCGGTTCGGCACGTAAAGCAAAATCGTAGATGTCTTTGAGCTTTTTGGTGAAAGCGGTTCCCAACCAGAGTGGGCTCCAAACGACACCGGCAGCCAACCAGCGACCACGGGCAACGGTATCAACTTCGTCTGCAATTACGACGAAATTAACCGGGTCATAGCCTTGTTTGGAAATAGTGACTTCATGGCTGTCATTTTGGCTGAGTTTGTAGTCAAAGGCACAGGGAGTAACACCAATTTCCTGGCCATCAATAAAGACCTGAGCACCAGGTGGTGTTGAGACAAAGGCTGCCTGCTGTGCACAAGCGCTGGTAAAGGTGGCGAGCAGTACGACGATAAATAGTTTGCGTAACATTTGACCTCTTCTTTCTTTCACAGCTTTATGACAATTCAAAACTGAAATAGAGCAAGTGGTATGCCAACGCTTGAGAATGTTTTGTTCAGGCTTTGGTTGCGGTGATTTCCCTGATGCAGCTCTGGCAATAGATATGAGTTATCTTGACAACTTGGCTGGTTTTCTTGACGGTCAATATTTGCCCAGAATAATAATTCATGAAGATTTTTTTGTAGATAGCACTGAACTCGGTCAATGTTCAGTCCGCATTGTTGTTGAAGAATTTCAACAAGTGACGCAAAGATGTCACAGCCGACATGTCAAATGACAAGACCACAGACTGGTGTTTTGGCTCTGTTTTGTGTCCTTTGTATAGCAGCTATCTGGCAGTGAAAACATTTACGTGTTAATATGCGGATCCTTTGCTTAGGATGAAAAATCATGAATCTTGCATAGCGACCAATGACGGGGCTGGAGGATGATTTCAGTGGGGCAAACCGGGGTTATGCGGCATTGAAGGTTCCGAACCCGGAAAACCTGTTTCGATTGCTGCTGTTCGTGATATTTAAAAATTATCAGATTTTATACAGGAGAATGAGCTTATGTCATGGTTTGGCAAGATTATGGGGGGTAGCGTTGGTTTTATGCTGGGCGGTCCGATCGGTGCCCTGATCGGTGTGTCGCTCGGACATTCACTGATTGACGACAAGACTCGTGCCGGTTATGCCGAACAGGGTCGATTGACAGGTCAGGAACAGCGTCAGGCGGTTTTTTTTACGGCCACATTTGCCATGCTGGGCAAGATGGCCAAGGCTGATGGACGGGTCTGTGATGATGAAATTAATGCCGTGCGTAGTTTTATGCGCGACAAACTGCGTCTTGATCAGGTCACTCAGAAATTTGCCATGGGAGTTTTTAACGAAGCGAAAGATGATGCGATCCCATTTGAAGATTACGCCCGTCAATTTGGCCAGGTTTTTCAGGCAGAACCTCAACTCCGTACCATGTTCTACGAAATGCTCTTTACAATAGCTCTGGCTGATGGCGTCCTTCACCCTGCTGAAGAGAAGTTTCTGCGCGCAGCGCCATCTCTGATAGGTTTACAGAGTGGAGCTTACGAAACGGTAAGGCGTCAGTTTATAAGTGATATTTCACATCACTACGCCATGCTCGGTCTGGAGGATGGCTCGGACATGAGTGCCGTTAAAAAGGCCTATAGAAAGCTGGCCAGTGAGTATCACCCTGACAAAATCGTTTCCAAGGGTTTGCCTGAGGATTTCATCAAGTTTGCCGAAGAGAAATTCCGCGAAATCAATGAAGCCTATGAAGCGATTACGAAGGCGAAAGCTTCGTAACCTGATTTTGAATTCCAAATTTTCCTGTTAATCCAGCATTCAACATCCAACATTGAGAGTTGATTTTATGAACTACGGAATTACCCGGGAAGAAGCGTATGAATTGGTCAAGCAGCATGTCAAAAGCCCCAATATGATCAACCATTGTCTGGCGGCAGAAGCTGTCATGGCGGCCCTGGCTGAACGTGTTGGTGAAGATCCTGAGAAATGGGGACTGACAGGACTGCTGCACGATCTGGATGCTGAAACTCATACCGATCTTGATGTGCATACCCAGGAGACAGCGCGCGTGCTTAGCGAGAAAGGTGTCGACGAGAGCATTGTCGAAGCAATTCGTCTCCACAATGAGCAGGCCCATCCCGGTGAACAGCGCAGTACACAATTTCATCATCTGTTGGCTGCAGGGGAGACAATCACCGGTTTGATTGTTGCCACAGCCCTTGTCTATCCGGACAAAAAGCTGGCCAGTGTTAAGCCTAAGTCAGTCCGCAAACGCATCAAGGAGAAAGCTTTTGCTGCTGGTGCTAACCGCGACATTATTCGTGAGTGCGAAGTCGGCGGTATTCCCCTTGAAGAATTTTGTGACATCTCCTTACAGGCAATGCAGGGTATTGCCGGTGAACTGGGCTTGTAAGACAAACATTTAACGCAAAGGCGCAAAGCAAGGCAAAGCCGTTGCTCTAACGGTCAGAAAGATCATTTCTAGCGGGGAAGAAAAAATGCGTACATCTAATCCGATGATGAAAGAAAGTGCTTTTATTCAGTCGATTGCGGGTGCGGAAACGATGACCCTGCAGGGGGCAGTGAACAAGACCATTGCCCTGTTGTCATTGGTTGTCATCGGGGCCAGTTATTCATGGAACCTGTTCTACAATCAGGGTGCTACGGCGGTTCAGCCCTGGATGATCGGCGGGTTGATCGGTGCTTTTATCTTCGCCATGATCACCATCTTTAAAGCCAACTGGGCACCCAAAACAGCTCCCATCTATGCCGTTCTGGAAGGCTTGGCTCTGGGCGGCATCTCCGCCACTTTCGAAGCTCGTTTTCCAGGCATTGTCATACAAGCCGTTGGACTGACTTTCGGGACTCTTTTTGCTCTGTTATTCGCCTATAAAACCAAGCTGATTCAAGCCACCGAGAATTTTAAATTGGGTGTTGT
>JAGXHM010000068.1 GCA_024636155.1 Deltaproteobacteria bacterium | reverse complement strand
GAAGCGAAAATTTGGATGTTTGAGACCAGATTTTAGCTCATTTGAGAGTAATAGCCGTAGCTATTGGTCGAAAAGGAGCTGGGATATGGGCCAAACAGGCGAATTTGCAGCCAGTTCATTGATAGTCCGACAGGCTGCTAGATTTGAAAAACAAAAAACGCCGCACCGTCCTTAGGGAGGCTGTCAGCGATTTCTATTGTTAACAGGTCTTGTAAAAACCCACCGGAAGGCCGTTTTTACTACTTTTCCGGTGGGTTGTCAATGGCCTCAGAGGGTAATCCTGCGCGCCTCCAGATAGAAGCGTTTTTCATCCGCTTCACCCATGGAAAAGGTCTTGCGCGGCAAAGCCCCATCGCGGACGATCGTTCGGAAAAGATCATGTTTGGAAATCGACGGCAGGTAAAAGCCCAGATTGCCCTGCTGATTACCGAGCTTGGTCACGGCATCATCGCCGTGGATATAGTCGATGCGCGCTGCCGAACGGTTTATCAGGTACTCATCCAAAAAATTCTGCAGCGTCGCAACTTCGAGAGTCAGCTTCGGCTCATCGATCTTCAGAAGGCCGTAACGACCGGCAGCAACAAAGGGAACCGTATGTGCTGCACCAGCTGCTGAAGCCGCTGCGTTGGCTGCGGCTAGATCGTCGTGCCATTCAACCTGGCAGGGGGTTCCAGCCTTACCATAGTAATCGCTGGCCTTGTTGAGCAGGTCTTTCGTATCAACATCAAAAATCACCCGGTGAATCGCCTCGAACTCAAGACCCGGATCATGTACATTCACCAGCTCGACCAACGCATAACGGGCCGGATGACCCATGACGTCAGCGGGATCAGCAGCATCGGTTTTGAGGCGCTCCCAGATCGCCTTGGCGGTGGCAAAGCTGTGATTGCCATCACCCATGGCATAGAGCATAACTTCGTCGTCATCGACTTCGTAGCGCTTCTGGAAGCGCTCTTTTTCAGCCAGACGCTCCAGTGCGCTGCCAACCTGCTCCAACAAATGTTGCTGAGTGACCTTCCAACCCTTTAGATGACCGCTCTCCTGCATCAACTCAAAGTTGTAAGCCGACTCCAGGTCAGCCTCAAAAAGCGGCTCAATAACTGTCTGCTCGGGATCATCGATCAGCACCATGATATGTGGCAACTCAACGGCCGCGTTTTCCCTGACACGAATGCGTGGAGGTAGCCTATCGACAATCGTGCCTTCTGTAGCCCTGATCATGGTTTTGGTACCAGGCCGATAGTCGTAGGCTTCCAGGTCGAGCGCAACCACCAGGCCCTTGCGTGACGGTGCATGACTTGTTTTGCGGTCAACCAGAATAAACCCCTGCTCCTGGGCGACCAGAACACCATCGTCGAGATACTGATCCATCGATGTGTTGATGTCGGCAATCCTCGCATCGACGCCAGCGTCTTCCAGATAAACCTCAGGGAAAATCAGCCGCAGTGTTGAGGGCTGATCAGCTACCAGGCGATCAACCGCCTGCCAGTATTCCGGCTCGGAAGTATATTGGTCGCAGGCAATTACTGCCCAGCAACTCGGGTCGACATCTGCCTTGGGCAATAGGATTGTTGGAACTTGAAGCGCAAGTTTTGCGAGATCCATAATCAAGTTTGTCCTTTTTTTAGATTTAGCGTCTTATTTCACAACCCGTAGATGCGAACCCGAGCCACCACTGCCAGGCCCTTCAGGAGGCTCTTCGTCCGTATCACCGCGGATCAGGTCCATACTTGGCAAGCTGTTGTTTGCAACCATCTGCTGTATCCCTTCAGCCACGGACAGACACTGCTTTGTACAGACCTTGCGCACCGGGCACATGCTGCAATCAGCCTCACCGGCGGCTGCACGCAGAGCATGGATAACAAGATCAACACTTTCAATCTGGTTCAATGGGATCAGGAACATAGGAACTCCAGAAACTAAAGTTTTTATTTTATGAGCCCATAACCAAAACAAGAATCGTGGCCACCAAGTCACGAAGACACCAAGTAAAATTACATATTACCGATCTAAGGCTTATCCTTTGCGTCTTGGCGTCTTTGTGGCCAAGCTATTGTTTTTTTGCCGTTTTATCAAAGCTTTTTCCCGACCACTTTCGCGAACTCGGCGAGCTTATCCATCATCACCTGAAAGTCAGCGGGGCGAAGAGATTGCGGGCCATCACTCGCGGCAACTTCCGGGTGCGGATGCACCTCAACAATCAGACCATCACAACCTGCAGCCACTGAGGCGTAACACATACTTGGCACCAGGGAAGCATGACCAGTCGCGTGCGATGGGTCAATAACAATTGGCAAGTGAGTCTGCTCCTGCAAAACAGGGATTGCCGAGATATCGAGAGTATTACGAGTCGCAGTTTCAAAGGTACGGATCCCACGCTCACAGAGGATAACCCGCTGGTTGCCTTCGGAGAGAATATACTCGGCGCTCATCAGGAATTCCTGAATGGTCGTCGACATGCCGCGTTTGAGCAGGATCGGCTTGTCGATTTTGCCAAGCATTTTGAGCAGGGCAAAGTTCTGCACATTACGCGCTCCGACCTGCATTACATCCGCATATTTTGCAACCAAATCAACGTCACGAGGGTTGACAACTTCGGTCACAATCGGCAGCCCCGTCTCTTCACGAGCCAGCGCCAGCAGCTTGAGGCCCTCTTCCTCCATGCCCTGGAAGGAGTAAGGGCTGGAGCGCGGTTTGAACGCGCCACCGCGCAGAACGGTAGCTCCGGCAGCCTTGACGGCATGGGCGGATTCAAGAATCTGCTCCTCGCTCTCCACTGCGCAGGGACCGGCCATGACAATAAGATGGTCACCGCCTACGGCGACACCGGCAGCAATCTCAACGACCGTCCGCTCCAGTTTGACTTCCTTGCTCGCCAACTTGTACGGCTTGAGGATCGGCACCACATTTTCCACACCTGACATCGATTCGATTGATTGCAGTACCGCCTTGCCACGCTCATCACCGACCGCGCCGATAACATTGCGCGTGTCACCATGGATCACATGTGGCTTGTAACCCAGCGCCTTGATGCGTTTCTTGACTGCGGCCAGATCTTCATTGCTGGCTCCATTTCGCATAACGATAATCATTGAGACTTCTCCATCCAGGAAAGTTCCGGTTAAAGAATGAAGGCCGGCAGGACTTGCCCGGCGGCCTTCATCGTTTACTTTCCCGAAACGAAAAAACCACAGGCGCCCCGATTGAGCCCGCCCGTGGTTTCAGTAGTTCTATCGACAGTTGATCATCAACAGACTTCACCCCGGCCAGGCATGCCAAAAAAGCTGCCAAACCAAAAGCACAAACCTGTAAACAACCAACCTTGAGAATTCATTACGATGCCACCCTCTTTCTTATTTTTGTACTCTTTCTTGGTAACAAAAAGCACCTTGGAAAGCAAGGAAAAGAAACCTTGGCTGATTTTTTCTTGACATAAAGTGCGCTTTTGGTTACAAATCCTCTTCCGCCCAGATAGCTCAGTCGGTAGAGCAGAGGACTGAAAATCCTCGTGTCGGCAGTTCGATTCTGTCTCTGGGCACCATAAGATGCAAGGCCTCGCAATCTACCGACTGCGAGGCCTTTTTCTTGTTTGTGTAATTCCTGTGTAATTGGGTCAAATCTATCTTCAAATTATGATTGAAAAGCAAGCATTCTTCATCAACATTAAACCCTAACTATTCTGCCCTAGCCTCCTGCGCCAGCAACTCAGAGTGAACATCCTTCAACGTGTCGAAGAGCCCTTCGATGACGTTATCTTTTCCGGCAAACAACTCATCCGGGCCACCAGAATGTAGATTACTAAACGGTGGCTCGTAGAGCGCCGAGGCTACCATGACTCCACGCGCCGTAAGTTGCTCAATGATCATTTCGACAAAGCGGATTTGGGAAGCGGCGAGACTGCGATCGTTGAGTAATGCTGAGAAAGCAGACTGGGCTGCAGCTTTGTCCATACCGACAAGGCTACGCACAAACCACGGCAGTGTTGGTGCACCGCTACGTTCCAGCAGGTTATTGAGGAGGGCCTGGCCATCACCCTCTCCAATCTCGACAAGAGTCTGCTCCAGCCCCTGCAGGTCTGTTTCAGTGAGTGGCTGGTTACTGCGCAGACGATGTATAACCAGATGATCGAGATGGCTGCGCAAGTAGGCCTTAACCTTCTTCTCATATTGCACGCCGGTCATCTTCGGCATGAATACAGCGTCCTCTTCCTGCACTCCAAGAATCTCATCCTTGAAGTCGGTATAGACAATCTTGCGCTTCTTCTTGTCGAGTAGCGGAACCAGGCCACGTAGCCGCAGGCGCATCTCTTCTAGCATCTCCAGATTGAGGCCTTCCCAAAAGCTCGTCTCTTGGAGTGCAGCGAGATAACCCAACTGCTCTTTTACTGCCGGGATGTTCGTTAACTCCTCCAGCAGCATGGCGATATCCACCACCTTCTGACGATGCCGCTCAAGGCTGGTCACATTGTTCTCGGCCAACGCCAGTTGCATGCGCAAGGCGGTGAGGTCAAACATGCGTGACTCGATGTCATCAGTATCCAGTTCGCTCGGCAGAGTTGCCACCTCCCGTTGCAGCACCTCGTGATCGGACTCTGTTATTGTCTCCCAATTGACCCGGTTCTGAAACCTCTCTACCGCCTCATGGTGCATGCGCACGATGAAATTCTCCCGATTCATCGCTGTGACTTCGTCATAGAGGCCAGAGGTGAGCCCAGTGCACAGTTTGGCATTGGGGTCGAGTTCAGGGACTTGTTGTACATATCTAAGAAGTTGCACGCGGGCACGGAAAAGACGAGTCCCAAGAGGGACGGCCCCTCCCGCTTCGATCCCCTGCGGGTTCTCCCGGAAGAAGTCGAAGTTAAAGCAGAAGTCGAAGACGCGGAAGTTTTCCTTGTCCTCTTCGGGTCCGAACAGATCAGGGCACAGACGAGTCCCTCTACCAATCATCTGCCAGAACTTGATTCTGGAGTAGACCGGTTTGAAGAAAACCAGGTTAGCGACCTCAGGGATGTCGATGCCGGTATCGAGCATGTCGACAGAGATGGCGATATGCGGTTCCTTCTCTTTCCGGGAGAAATCGTCGATCAGGCTCTGGGGGTACTTGGCGTAGTGGTCGATGATACGGGCGAAGTGACCTTTGTAGTGTGGATAGTGGTGGTTAAAGCGTTCCTCGATGAACTTGGCATGTTCGTGGTTGCGGGCAAAGACGATGGTCTTAGCGAGCCGATCTCCACCTTCGACTTTATGGCCATGTTCCATTAGATGCTGAAGGACCTTATCGACAGTATCCTTGTTAAACAACCAGCCATTGATCGCAGCGGCGTTGACTTGTGTCGGTAGGCCATTCTCATCGACATCGTCCCCCCAGTCGATACTCTCCCACTGTTCCTTCTCTTCGTCACTGAGAGAGTCGTAATCGATTCCTTCGCGAGGAAACTTGAGGTCAACCTGCTGCACCTTGGGGGGAACGAGAAAACCGTCGGCGACTGCTGTCTCCAGCTCGTAGGCATCGGTTGGGACACCTGGTTCCAGCTCGAACAGGTCGTAAGTGTTTTTGTCAACCTCTTCTCTAGGGGTGGCGGTCAAACCGACCAGCAAGGAGTCAAAGTAGCGAAAAATAGCTCCGTATTTTTGGTAGACGGAACGGTGTGCCTCGTCGATGATAACAAGATCAAAATGCCCGACACCGAAACGAGCTTCGTCACCGTCGGTCTGATCGATCAGGTTGAGCATGGTCGGGTAAGTACAGACGTACACCCGCCCCTCGGTATCTTTTTCTGTAACAAGATTGACCGGGCTGGCTTCTGGAAGATGTGTCTTGAAAGCCCCCACAGTCTGATTGACCAGAGACACTCTGTCGGCAAGAAAGAGCGCTCTCTTGACCAAACCCGCTCGTTGAAGTACGTCGACTAAAGCGATGGCTGTACGGGTCTTGCCGGTACCGGTTGCCATCACCAATAATGCCTTGCGGCGGGCCTGAGAGAATTGGGTGAAAATACTTCCGATCGCTCGTTTCTGATAATAACGTTCGACGATGGCATCTTTGATTTGAGCAACGTCTAGCTTGGTTTTCTGTGTGCGCCGTAGGATAAGACGATGGAGCTCGTCTTTTTTGTAAAATCCGGCGACCTGCCTCGGCGGGTAAGCTAGATCATCCCACAGCCATGTCTCGTAGCCATTGGTCACGAAGATCAGTGGCCTCTGTCCGTGCATCTGTTCCAGACAGTCGGCATAGAGTTTAGCCTGCTGCTTTCCTACCGCTGGATCTACGGTTGATTTCTTTGCCTCGACAACGGCTAGTGGTTTGCCGTCATCCCCCCACAGAACATAATCAACGTAACCGACGCCCTTATTGTTGGGCATGCAGGTGACTTCGTATTCCCGATCACGCTTCTTGTCGAGTAGCCAACCGGAGCGATGGAGATCTACATCGATCAGGTAGCGGCGGGTCACCGCCTCAGAGTAGTCGTGACTATCTGTCGTTTGTTCAGATTCAGCACGGACCTTAGCCAGCTCTTCACGTAGCTTCTGGAGCTCGGCATCGAGAGTGTCTTTTTCCTGTTGTTGCTTGAGATCTTTCTGGTTCTGCTCAGCGAGCTTGGCCTCAAGTTTCTCCAGCTCCTGACGAGAGACAACATCTTCATGTTGTAACGGCTTAGGTATCCGCTCGTCCTGCCAATTCGCTCCAGCACGAGATGCTTCGGGAGCGTATGTACGCACCAGCCAGTAGCAGACGTGGTGTAACTCCTTGACCACCTGCATAGCGTCGTACTGACGAACCGGGCGGGCGTTGTGAACCGCCTGGTTGCCAACCTTCTGAATGACTCTTGCCTTCTGGAAGATTGCCTGCGGCAATGTGTTCTGGAATGTTGGTTCGTGGAGAAGTGCTCCGAGACTGTTGTCGTAGGGCATGTGCAGGCTGCCGTCATGACGATACAGCCAGTGCACCACTGCCTCCAGGGTGAAGCGGGTGTGGAAACAAGCGGCACGGGGGTCGCTCATGATGTGGCCTTCCGCTCTGGTGGCCGAATCTGCGATGTCGCGAAATTCTTTTGGCAGGAAGGCAAAGTTACCCATGGCTACAGTTCTCCGTTAAAGGCTCTCTGTTGCAGTGAGGCGAATAAAGTATCGAGTTCAACTAGATGATCATGCTGTCGAGCCTTTTGCTGTTCGACTGATTCTACGATAGTAGCGAAGCGTTGTTGGAGGTCGAGAGGGGGCATAGGGATATGAACTCCAGAAAAAGCCGACTTGCTCACCATCCCTTTCATAGAATTTGTCGACGCTTTTTGAATTAGTTTTTTCCCTACCCAAAACAAGCCAAAAGCGTACCATGTAAGGATTCTTTTAGATGGTACAAACGCATTAATTTGCTGATTAAAAGTGACTTTTCTGTTCGCAATCCCTGCGTTACCAATGCATGAAGGCGACCCGGCTATACAAGTAACAAGGATAGATCCTTCTGGAGCAATTCGAGCCACTTTCAGGCCTTCAGAGGAAAGACATTCTTCAGCCGATGTCAACATGAATGACGGATCATTTATGTTGTCGGACTTTATCCACTCGATTTCATCACCATAATATTCTGGTCTTTTTCTAGATGGAGTGTTGCCTGTGATTACTTCACCACAAGCTCCTATTTTGACCTTTTCCCACCCCTTCGGGTTGGTCACAGGATCGCCAAACATGTCGAGGAAGGTCGATTGAAGCAGAACGTCGAGCTGGTCGAGTGACTCGCGGCGCTTGGCCCGTAGACCGTCTGCTGCGTCTAGGATGGTCGCAATCCGTTTCTGCTCTGCGAGCGGTGGGAGGGGGATTTGATAGTTTTCAATCCATTTAGAACTCAGGTTTAGCTGAGCAACCCTTTGGAATTCTTGATCGCGTCATGTTCGAAGGTTTCAGAATTCAATACGTGGAATAAGTAATTAGGCTCAACTTTCCCAGATTTAACCTTCAATGCACCTACCCGTTGGTTTAGCGCTGCAGGAAGCATAGATTCATCAATGACTCCAACCCTCCCTACGTTGCCAGTGAGCGAGATTAAAATGTCGCCTTGGGCAAGCATGTAGCGTGAAAACTCATTAAGGCGGTAAATGTCGATGAACTTTGGATCATCGTCTTTTATCTGACCCTTTTGAACATTCGTAATGCGTACTATTCGGATGCCTTCATCGACGTACTCTTTGCTCTTGAATGCATATCCATTCAAGACTTTCGCGACTAATCCAAGTTTGACCTTGTCCACCATCACTTCAACAGCCTCTCTAAATCTTTCCGCCCCTCAGAAATCTCATCCTCCAGCTTCCCCAACCGTTCTAAAATTTCCTGCGGAGGATCGTAGTCGACCTGCTCGTACTCAACCTCCTTGTAGCGGTTGATTGAGAGGTCGTAGTCGTTGCCAACAATCTCCGCCTTGGATACACAGAAGCTCTGCTCGGTGCGTTTGCGCTCGCCGTCCGCCTCGCGGTTCTGCCAGCGGGACAGAATGTCCTGAAGGTCACACTTTTCAGGCTGTGGGGTACGTTTGTCGTCTAGGGAGAAGCCGTCCGATTTCATATCGTAGAACCAGACGTTGTCAGTACCGCCAGAGTTGGTCTTGGTAAAGAAGAGGATCGCGGTGCTGACACCGGCGTAGGGCTTGAACACCCCCGAGGGCATTGAGATGATTGCGTCGAGCTTCTGTTCCTCCACCAGCATCTTGCGCAGGATCTTGTGCGCGTTACTGGAGCCGAAAAGAACCCCGTCCGGCACGATGATCGCAGCTCTGCCACCACTCTGTAGCAGCCGCAGGAAGAGGGCCAGGAAGAGCAGCTCGGTCTTCTTCGTCTTGACGATCTGTTGCAAATCCTTGGCGGTCGATTCGTAGTCGAGACTTCCGGCAAAGGGAGGGTTAGCGAGGATCAGCGAGTACTTCTCTGCTTCATCATCTACTGACTGAGCTAGGGAGTCGCGGTAGCGGATATCCGGGTTCTCCACGCCGTGAAGCAGCATATTCATGCTGCCGATGCGCAACATTGTGCTGTCGAAGTCGTACCCGTGGAAGGTACCCTCGTTGAAACGGCGACGGGACACTTCGTCACGGTAGATATCATCACTGTGGTGCTTGACCAAGGACTCCGAAGCGGCGATTAGGAAACCCGCTGTGCCGCAGGCAGGGTCGCAGATCTTATCCTTTGGGGTCGGGGCGGTCATATCGACCATCAGTTTGATGATGTGGCGTGGAGTACGGAACTGACCGTTCTGGCCGGCGCTGGCAATCTTACCGAGCATGTATTCGTAGAGATCACCCTTGGTGTCAGCGTCAGCCATGTCAATGCTGTCAAGTTGGTCGACGACATTGGCCAGCAACCTGGCACTTGGCATCATGAAGATGGCATCCTTCATGTGGTGGGTGTAAGTCGAACCCTCCGGGTCACCGTCGCCATTCTGCCCGAGTCCCTTAATGAAAGGAAAAACCTCATCCTTCACAATCGTGTACATTTTTTCCGGTGCGGTTTCCTTGAAGCGAGACCAGCGCAGGTGATCCTGGGCTTCGGAAAAGACCGGTTCATCGATGGACTTACCAGTACGCGCAGCCTTGCGCTCCTCCAGAGTATGCAGTTCATCCAGCCTCTTGATGAAGAGGAGGTAGGTCAGCTGCTCAATGACAGAGAGAGGATTGGAAATCCCTCCTGACCACATAGTGTTCCAGATACTATCTATTTTGGATTTGATTTCGCCTGTGATCATGAATTGACCCCTAAATGAAAACTTAGCTATTGGCTAAGAGCGAGATAATTTGCCTCGCAACATTATGAATAGATGCAAAAACTAAAAAAAAACTGCCAGCCCTATGCGGGGACCGACAGTTTCAATATTGTTCTAAATTTATCCCCTCAAGCAAGATACAGCATCAAACTCACAAGGGCAACGATTCTGACTAGTTCAGTATATTGCGAACCTCTACGCACCGACTGTGTAACGGTCCTGAAGTTTATCCATTGCCGCCTGTATATGTTCACCGTTCTGATGGGCGTAACGTTCAACCATTATCAGCGTCTTATGGCCACTAATTCGCTTTACTGTCGGCAGATCAACGCCAGCCTGAACAAGGTGAGTAATGGCAGTGTGCCGTAAGGTGTGTCTGACTACCACGTCTGGGTCTAGTCCTGCAGCTGAAATCACCCGGCGAAAGGCTTTACGAATATCTGTGGTGTGTCCAGATTTGGCTGCAACTGAAGGGAACAACCAAGGAGACCCTTCGGGTAAGGCCTCCAAGTAACCCTTGATAAATTCAGCAAGGTGCTTCGTGATTGGTTGTTGTCGTGCGCCTGCCTTGGCTTTGGGGACGTTTATCATGAGTCGGTCTAGATCAATATCTTTACGACGTATACTTAGATTTATTAACCTGCATCCAACATAGTGTTCAAAGTGCTACTTAACAAATGTTAACGTCGGTTTCTTTGTCGACAGTTTCGGAAGTGAATTGGTTCGATTTATACTCTGATTCTACAGGGCTTACCGAAAACTCCTCCGACCCTTGAGCATTAGCAGCTGCCTTTCTAACGGATTCAATTCCTTTTTATCCATGACCTCCCTTTCAAACGCCCCATGCCCGTTATGGGCGGTTCTTAAATTGCTGGCCATAATTCTTTCTACTTGATGACCCAAAGATGTCGAACCTTTCTTATGAAATGTTTGGGAGCAGGATTTACAAGGTATGGCGAGCTTGGATCAATGTATAGAAATCTGTCCATCGAGGTTTCGCTTACCTCGTAATGAGTTGTCTTTTCCCTTTTAAGGAGAGGTGGGTTCTCTCTGAGGAACTTTGCCACCGCGCGAGCTTTCTTACCCATCGAATCCTCCTTTCATTGAGTCAAGTTCTGCAGCAAAGGAAAGTATCTCCGAAACATCTTCTTTACCAATAAAAAGTAGTAACGGATTTACACAACAGATGCTTTGTGTAAAAATTTTCTATTTTTCTTACATAAGGATTGTACTGTGTAAATTGATTGCCATCTTAATTATCAATCAATGAACAACCTGAAATACGGAGAGAAAAGGTACTTACGGTTTCTTTGATAACCAGTCATTTCACTTAGGAACCCTGCTTCCACAAGATCACGAATTAACACGCTGGCCGTTTGATGTGTTACACCCAGCAAAGTCGCCGCGCCATTGGCGTCTATGATGGGCCGTTTATAAAGATTATTGAATAGCGTTTTCGCATTAGGCGCACGCCCTCCTAGACTCATGGTGAACGTATCAACCTTTTGCCTTAGAGCAAGAATATCCTGAAATGTTTTTTTCCCTTTTTCAGAAGTCTCTCTTATCGCAACAAGAAAAAACTTAATCCAGTGGATCATATTGTGAGAAGAGCGCACAGTGGTAAGAGCATCATAATACGCCCCCTTGTTCTTTTCCAAATAGGCCGACAAGTAAAGACATGGCTTACTAAGAAGACCTTTAGTAACTAGATACAACGTAATCAGCAAACGGCCAATTCTGCCGTTACCATCAAGAAAGGGGTGGATTGTTTCAAATTGATAATGGCTGATCGCAACCCTTATCAGGTCAGGGACAGCAATCGATTCATTGTGCCAAAACTTTTCCAAGTTCCCCATGAGCTCAGCAATCTCATCATGGTGAGGTGGGATAAAGACGGCGTCTGCCAGGCTTGTTCCACCAATCCAGTTCTGACTGCAACGAAACTCACCAGGCGTTTTAGTTTCTCCACGAACACCCTGCATCAAGACTTCATGCGTATGCCGCAGTAACCTATTGGACAAGGGCAAAGTGTCAAGCTCTTCGATTGCAGTATTCAGCGCTAGTATATAGTTCTGGACCTCTTTCCAATCGTCTCTTTTCTCTGGGAGGATATCTTCTTCGTCTTGAATAGCCTCATCCATCTGAGTCTGAGTTCCCTCAATCCTACTGGAGGTACTGGCCTCTTTAACCACATGCATTTGAATAAAGAGGTCAATGTCAGGCACAATCAAAGAGAAAGCATTGATCTCAGCAAGGGAACGAGAAGCCCGCTCTAACAACGTATTAATTTGTGGGTCTTCCCATTTCCACTCTTTATCAACATGGCTTGGTGAAAAACTCTTATATTGATATTGTTGCTTCAATTCCCCTGATTTAAAATCTTCCAGTTTCAAGAGTTACCCCTTTCCGATCAAAAAATTATTGTTACCTACTTTTCCATACAATAGATGGCAACTCGAACTGCGTGCGTAAAGGATTGATTCGCCCCCACAGCAGGGGAGAGGTAGATTTTGCCAACATTCAAAAGGATTATCTCCAACCCAGGTCAAACAAGCTGGTGAAATGTACTTCAATCTAACCGAGATTATTAGTCTAGTCAAAGATTAGTCACGAAAGTCTATTCTCAACGAATCCCAATGAAAAACAAAGTTATAATAATGTTTTCAGAAAAAACCTACAAAGTTGAAAGGCTCTGTGTAATTTATGTGTAATCATGCTGAGAAAATTACACAAACAAGCAGAACAAGTTAGATATACATTCGACTGAAGCCATAGTTATTTATCAATACAATTGGCAAGTTAAGATGTCTTGAGAAGTTACGAGAATAGGCATGACCAATACTGAAAATCCTCGTGTCGGCAGTTCGATTCTGTCTCTGGGCACCACAAGATGCAAGGCCTCGCAATCTACCGACTGCGAGGCCTTTTTCTTATGGGGTAACGGCATCATTATACGTAGCCTTAGCGTAGCCTTAGCCTTGCAACCTGAATAAATGTCGAATATAATGCTCACTTAACAATTTTAATCTTAGTCATCACTCGATATTTTTTTTGACTCAACAGGATCAAATCAAATGCCTGTGCCAACCAAGCAGAGTCGACCTGCTCTTAGCCAGTCCTGCACTCTCAAAGGATCAAAGGGGTTTACCCTCTTAGAGCTTCTGGTTGTCGTTGCAATCATCGGAGTGCTGGCCGCGATTGCGATTCCTGCCTACTACAGCTATATTGACAAAGCGAGAGTAACGGTCGCAATCAGTACACTTGATACGATCCGTAGAGACTTTGAATCCTTTCACATAGACTACCAAAAATATCCGACCAAACCAATAAACTTTACTGTTGGACAGCCAACCTCTGGGCAAGATGCTTTAGGTGAAATTGTCTTTTCAAACATGATGTTAGATCAAATCAACGGCGACCTTGACCTCACTGCTGTACTTTACAACACAACCACCAGCAGCTATTCCTTGACAGTCAAAGCCAGAGACAAAGAACACACCGAGCTGACCTTAACACCCACAGAAATTTCAAAGGCCCCATGATCATGGCCAAACTTATAAGAAGACAATATTTTATCGACAAGCAACTGCAAACGAAGTACATCATCTTAACGATTCTGCTGCTTCTTATGTACACGGTTCTTTTCGTAGTCATCCTGATTTTCCCCTACATTGTGCCGCTCACCTTTGACGCTCCCATCGAGGAGCAAGCTGAAGCTGCCAGGATGTTGTTGACTCTACACGAGAGTATCTGGCCAGCGCTCGGCGCGGTCATTCTCATCATGAGCTCTGTGAGCATCTTCATTACCCACAGAATAGCCGGACCGGTTTATCGCTTCAAAAAGGTCCTGGCTGAGATTTCTGGTGGCAACCTGGACATTTCCATCAAGTTGAGAGACAAGGACGATCTCAAGGATCTGGCGGAAGAATTCAACCTGGTGATCAGTGAATTGCGGGGCTTTGTAAAAACCCTGCAAGAGGACTATGCGACCTTGTCTTCATGTATCAGTGAATTGGAAGACAAGATCAGGAACAGCCAGATCAGCAATGAGACGGGGCAGGAATTGATCAAAAAGATGCGAGCGAGCAAAGAGAATATTGCTCAGGCCCTGGATAAATATTCAAAGCAAAGATAGCTTTCGACAAGCAAGATGATGAGACAAAGCGGGCTCCGTCTAGCAAATAGACGGAGCCCGCTTTGTCTATGGCTGAGCAAAGACCCCAAAAGAATTCAGGAAGGTTTCGCTCAAGTGTGCTGAAAGTCGACCTTGACGTCCTGGCGGTGTTCAGGATCAATCTGCCAGAGGGTGCGCCTGGCAAAGTTGAAGAGACGAGCGATGATTACGTCGGGGAACTGCTCAAGGCGAATATTGTAGATATTGACCGATTCATTCAGGAACTCGCGGCGATCTGCAATCTGGTCCTCAATTTCGGTAATTCGGTAACCGAGTTGTTGGAACGACTTGTCAGCCTTAAGGTCGGGGTATTTTTCAACGACCATAAAGAGAGACTTCAAGGTGTCGGTCAACATGTTCTGAGCCTGCATTTTCTGCTCATCGGTTCCTGCCTGATTGACCATGGAACGGGCCTTTATGACCGCCTCCAAAGTCTTCTGCTCGTGCTGCATATAGCCTTCACAGACCTTGATCAGTTTTGGCAGTTCATCATAACGCTGCTTGAGCAAAACATCGATATTGCTCCAGTTGCGCTCAATGTTGTTCCTTAACGCCACAAAACCGTTGTAGATAGTAATGATGTAGAGCACCAGTGCAACTAAGATGAAAACCAGAATTCCGAGGATAATCCAACCGACACTCATAGCAAATCTCCTTCGACAAAAGGTTAAATCCCGATGTACTGCAAAAACCTGTAAAGAGCCAAAATCATCGTTCCCAAGCCAGCAATCAGCAGGGGAATGCTGATCAAGCCGTATTTGCGCACCAGATCGACCTCTGAAACAGTTTCGGTGATAATAAACGGCAGACTGCGCTGCGGCCCCTTGCCTATCAGCACATGCTCTTCCTGGCGTTTGCGCGCGCTACCGTCATCCAGATGATCGCGCATCGCCTCCTGCTCGGCATCGTTACGGGCCTCTTGCCATTCAGCTTCGTCGATAACGCCGTCACCGTCAGTATCGTAACGTTCCATCAATTCAGGGTCAAGCTTGAGCTGACGCAGCCTGGCCATGGTCCGCTCGCGCAGGCTCATACGCTCTTCACGTAACGGCCGGGCAAAACCGAGCACATAGACAGAGGTTCCTTCGTAGATGACATCCTCGATCCACTTTTCATCTTCATCAGCGCTACTACTGAACGCAGTAAAGGTGAGCGGCGACTGCCCGGGATAGCCTGTCTGCTGGACCTTGGCTTTTATGGAAGCCCCCGCCGGATCAACGATCACCCGCCCCGTGCCGTCGTCGACCTGAAACGGGACATGATTGCTGTTGACCTCTTTGACCAGTTTCCAGCTCTTATTGTTATCTTTGCGGTACTTGCGCAATCGGTACCAGGCACATGCTGACTGGGTCATCGGTGCGACCAAAGCGTAGAGGCGTTTGGTCCGACCATGCACTTCCACCAGCCCCATAGCCACCGAACGTACTTTGCTGGTCGGCGTGTTTTCAATATGCCGCTTGAGACGAAGAAAATGAAAGCCACCCCAGAGCAAGGGCACGGCCAGAACCGCCGGAAAAACCCCGGCAGCCATCCCGTACCTGGATATCAAGCGGAGCAGATCACCACCGACGGTTGCAATTGAAAATCCGGCAGCAACGACAAAGACCATCATCAAGGTCTTGCCCCAATTCAGTTTGTCTGCCGGGCGATCCGGCGGAGCAGGCAAATCTCTACGCTCTGTTTGACTTTCGACACGTGGTTGCCAAGCCGGGATTTCACCGTCATCGCCGAGCGCCCCCTGAATCTCACGAGCCACTTCATCAAGACCTGGAACCGCATTAACACCGTCGCGCGATCCTAACATCGTGCCAAGCACCGGTTGCCCAACCACAACGGCTGCGGCGACACCGGCGACCAGGCCGACACCGTCAGGCTGCTGATTCGTAGCAGGGCGGCCGTCGCCTTCCAACTGCGTGACCAGCCAACCATAACGGCTCAGGCTGTCGAGATTTTCCATGGCTGCCGACGGGCTGTCTGAAGCCCGTTTAACATCGCATCTCGGCAGCGGGCTCAAGCCAAAGTCACAATACAATCGGAACGGCCCGGCATATTCTTCAACCAGCCTAACCAGCGCCTGCAAGTTCTGCGTGGTACCCATCGCGGCCCGGGAACCGAGACCGTCAACATTAAAACGCCCTGGCATTACCTGCACAACTTGCTGTACCTTCTGTTCTTGATCAAGCAGGTAAAAATCGAAAACCGGCTGTCCCTGAAGCGTGGTGCGAATCATCTCATCGTGGCTGATAACTTCCAGAGCATCGCTGCCACGATAGCTATTCTGGGCCAGAAGTCGCTTGACATGTTTGTCAGCCAGTCCTCCCGAAAGGTCAGCCAGAACTCCGACCACAGATGCCCCACGCTCGAGCCGTACCGTGCCCTTCTGACAGGTAAACAAAAGATAGTCGCTATGAATCTCCAGACTGCGCAGCAGGTCAGAAGCAAAGGCAGGTTTCTGTGGCTCAATCAGCCAGCAGGCAAATCCGTGAAGTTGCAGCAGAGCCTTGATTTTAGCAGTACTTTCAAGAGGACCCTTGCCGAACAAAGCTAACCCAGGACCGATCAGACGCTGGCGGGCCGTGTAGCTATCGAGACCGAAATCGACTTGCAGCAACTGCAGCAAAGAACCCAGTTCCGGGTTGGCTGCAGGACGCTGGCGAACGATCAGCTGATAAGTTTTCGTTTCGTCAGACATAGGATACAATGTAACGTCAGGCACAAAGGGTGTGGCATGAAAAACCAAGTTTCCGATTCATGCTACCGATAAATTCTCTTTCTAGTAACCTGTCGGACAATCAGGGCTGAAGCGAAAATTTGCATGTTTGAGACTAGATCTTAACTCATTTGAGAGTAATAGCCGTAGCTATTGGTCGAAAAAGAGCGAAGATATGGGCCAAACAGGCGAATTTACAGCCAGTTCATTGATAGTCCTACAGGCTGCTAACAACATTCAGCTGTCATTTTCTAGTTGCCGATATGCCTTACGATGGGCTCCATGCAGAGCGATATTCTCAAGCTCGACACCGTGGCACCAGCAATAGACGCTACCTTCAGCAACACCCTCGTCAACCTCGGCATCAACCTTAAACACAGACAATTCCAGCTTGAAATGACTGTAGGCATGACGAATTTCTCCAACCTTTTGAAATGTACCGTGTAAAGAAAGATCAGAGAGCAGACGTGCAGCAGCCTGCTCAGCCATCATCGCTGGAGACAAGTCAGCTGTCGGAAATTCCCACATACCACCGAGTAAACCTTCAGGTGGCCGTTGTCTGAGCAAAAACCCACCCGGGCCACTAACGATCAGGGCAATTTGCTGGCGAACCGATATTTTCTGTTTCTTGCGTATAACCGGCAAAACTGCTGTCAATCCCTGCTTATATGCCTGACAAATCTCCTGTAGAGGACAGCTATCACAATCAGGGTCACGCGGCGTACAGACCGTCGCACCCAAATCCATAATGGCTTGGGCGTAATCATGCGGGCTGTCTTTTGACGTCAAAGCTTCCGCCCACACCCAAAGTTGCTTTTCCGCGCGGCTGCTACGAGGATCTTCCAACCAGGCAAAGAGACGCACCAGAACCCGGCGGACATTACCATCCAGAATCGGTGTCGGCTTGTCAAAGGCAATAGAGAGAATGGCTCCCGCAGTGGAGCGACCAATGCCGGGCAAAGCAGTCAGGGCTTCAAGACTGTCAGGAAAAGTACCGCCCTGTTCCACGGCAATCTGCTGAGCAGCACGATGCAGATTACGGGCTCGCGAGTAATAGCCAAGTCCAGCCCACAGAGTAATGACGTCATCCAAGGATGCTGACGCGAGAGCAGATAATGTCGGGAACTTTTTCAGGAAGCGTTCGAAGTATGGGATGACTGCCGCAACGGTGGTCTGTTGCAGCATGATCTCAGAAAGCCAGATCCGGTAGGGGTCGCGGCTGTTCCGCCATGGCAGATCACGACCTTCTTTACCATACCAGGCGAGCAGCTGGTGGGAAACTTCGGCGGGGTCAAAGGGGAAAGCTTCAAACATAAACTTTGCCACAGCGACACAGAGGCACAGAGATGAGCCTCGAGTCCAGGGTTGACGATACTAAAGCCGTTAGCCTTTGACCTTCTCTGTGTCTCAGTGTCTCTGTGGCCATCTTCTAACCAATCGCACTCAAAGCCTGCACTATTTTCTCCATCTCTTCACGTGTGCCGATGGATATCCGTAGACCATGTGTCAAAGCCGGGTCGTTGAAATAACGCACCAGAATTTTGCGTTGGTAGAGTGCTTCGTAAACCCGTTTTCCATTCCGGTCGGAAGGACTGGCAAAAAGATAATTGGCACTCGACGGGATGACATGATAGCCAAGCTTTTCCAGCTCGGCAGCGAACCATTCGCGGGTCGCACAGATGCGCTCGACACAGCTCTGGAAATAATCCTGATCGATCAAGGCAGCCGCAATTGCCGCCTGAGCGAGTCGATCCAAATTGTAGTGATCGCGAATTTTATCCAGGGCAGCGATGATTTCAGGACGGGCAATGGCCAGGCCAAGACGCATCCCGGCCAATGAATAACTTTTTGACAGGGTGCGGGTAACCACCACATTCGGCTTCTGACGTACCAGCTCAAGACAGTTGTCTGCAGCGAAATCGGCGTAAGCTTCGTCCACAACCAGCAGACCGTCACACCGGTCAGCCAGCGCTGCGACTTCTTCGACGTTCCAGCGCAGGCCAAGCGGAGCATTGGGATTGGTCAGAAAAAACAGCTTGCCGGTGTAGCGCTCAGGAAGATCCTTGATCTCGCCACTCTCCATTAACGCGAAAGTTTTTACCTGTGCGCTCTGAACTCCCGCCAGAGTTGCGTAATAAGAGTAGGACGGGTGCAGGTAAGCAATCTCCTCGCCTTCTCCAGCACAGGCCCGAATCAGGTTGTTGAGCAGTTCATCAGAGCCGTTGGCCATGATCACCCAGTCAACCGGATAGCCGTACAGCTCGGCTGCTGCTTCACGTCCGGCACGACTGGCCGCATCGGGGTATTTGCGCAAGTCATCACCTGTTGCCTCTTGAATGGCCTGAATGACTTGCGGGGATGGCGGGTAAGGATTCTCATTGGTATTTAATTTGATCCAGCTAACCGCGTCAGGAGGCTGGAAGCCAGGGACGTAGCCAGCCATATCGGCGATGTTCTTGCGGAGATAAGACATTTTGCACCTCAAAAATCTATCAGCATTTAACACAAAGACACAAAGGTTAAGGGAAAGAGCACCAAGAAATCTTTTATCAGGTTTTATCAGCGTTCAACAATAGTCTTGTTCCCAAGAATTTCATTGTGTCTTTATTGGCTTTTCTTAGCGTCTTTGCGTTAGTTTTTTCTCTGTGCCCTTATCACATCGGCAGCAAGAATCAAAGCCTCTGCTTGGGTCATAAAACCATATAACCCCAATGTTTCCGATTCAATAAGTTTCTAAAATTTTATAGCCTGTCGTTCGACGCGCAGGGACAAACCCTGCATCTTTTGCCAGGTCGATGATCTCCTCCTGACTCATACGGAAATCAACCCCGGCAGCCGCAACGACATTCTCCTCGAGCATGGTTCCACCCAGGTCATTGGCACCAAAATAGAGAGCAATCTGCGCCATACGCGCGCCCTGGGTGACCCAGCTGGCCTGAATATTTGTTATATTATCCAGAATCACCCTCGACAGCGCCAACACCCTGAGGTATTCAACCCCGCTCGCCTGTTCACCTCCCAACTCGGTATTTCCGGGCTGGTAACTCCAGGGAATGAAGGCAGTAAAGCCACCCTGTTCTGCCTGCAATTCGCGAACGCGGAAAAGGTGCTCGACAATATCTTCAGGCCGCTCGCGTACCCCAAACATCATCGTGGCAGTTGTCGGCATACCACTACGATGAGCCTCTCGCATCACCTCAGCCCACTCCTGCCAACCGATCTTGTTCGGCGAAATTTCCTGACGCACCGCGTCAACCAGGATTTCCGCACCGCCGCCAGGTAACGATTGCAAACCGGCAGAATGCAACCTTGCCAGACACTCAATCATTGAAATACCGCTGAGCTTGGCGATATGAACAACTTCTGCAGGCGACAGGGAATGAATCTGCACCTCCGGGAAGCGACGTCGAAGTTGGCGAAAGAGATCCTCGAACCAGTCTATCTTCAGATCGGGATGCAATCCTCCCTGCATCAGGAGTTGCGTACCGCCATAATCAACCAACTCCCGGACCTTACTAAAAATTTGTGTATAACTGAGCACATAGGCATCAGGATGAGTCTCGTCCCGGTAAAACGCGCAGAATTTGCACTTGGTGGTGCAAACATTGGTGTAGTTGACATTGCGATCGACGACGAACGAAACTTGTCGCTCCGGATGCGTGCGCCGACGCACACCATCAGCCAACTTGCCCAGGCTGAGCAGGTCAACCTTGGTCAACAGCCAGAGGGCTTCACTCCGGTCGAGGACTTGTCCACCATGCAGTTTATTTTCGATCTGCTCGAGCATCAATAGACTCTCAGCTCCTGATAAAGTGTATCTCGTTCCACCGGCAGCTTCCCGGCTTTACGAATCAGATCGACAAGTTGCTCCTTGTTTAACTGCTGGGGCGAATCTGCTCCGGCATCATGACCAATCTGTTCCTCAACCACTGTGCCGTCAATATCGTTGACACCAAAAGCCAGCGAGACCTGCGCGACTTTCAGCCCGAGCATAACCCAGTAGGCTTTGATGTGCCGGAAGTTGTCGAGGTAGATCCGGCTGATTGCCAGGGTCTTGAGAGCATCAACACCCCCAACGCCCCTGGCTCCCGGCACTCGGGTATTATCTGGTTGGAAGGCAAGTGGAATGAATGCCTGGAAACCGGCGGTGCGGTCCTGCAACTGACGTAACCTGGAGAGATGATCAACTCGATCGGCAAAAGTTTCAACATGGCCGAAGAGCATCGTAGCATTGGTCTTCAATCCCGCATGGTGAACTTGTTCAGTAACCTCCAGCCAGCGCTCGCCGGTAATTTTTTCCGGACAGATCTTTTTCCGCACTTCAGGGGCAAAAATCTCTGCGCCACCACCTGGCATGGAATCGAGTCCAGCATTTTTCAATTCGATGATCACATCTGTCACCGATTGCCCGGTGAGTTTGGCAAAATAGTCAATCTCAACGGCAGTGAACGCCTTGATGTGCAACCTCGGGTTATCCGCCTTGAGGGCCGCCAGAATCTCGAGGTAAAAATCAAAAGGCAAATCAGGGTGAAGTCCGCCTACCATATGAATTTCTGTCGCACCTGCAGCACTGGCTTCGGCAGCACGCGTGAGGATGTCATTGAGCGCCAGAGTGTAGCCGCCATCTTCATCTTCACTTTCACGACTGAACGCACAGAAGGTGCAGCGGTTGACACAGATATTGGTGTAGTTGACATGACGATTAACGTTGAAGTAGACCTTGACGCCATTGGCATACAGATTGGCCAGCGCGGCCAACTCTCCTATAGCGAGCAGATCGTCACAGTTAAAAAGTGCCAGTGCCTCAGCATCCGAGATGCGGGCCCCAGCCTTTATTTTAGCCCGGATATTTTTCAACAGATTAGTCATAACAATTTATAAACCGATAGCTTGCAAAGAAAACCGACGAGACTCATGGGACTCTTTAATCTCTCCACCTAATCCTGACTTTCTCCCCATCGCACAAAGAGTGAGTGCTGGATATCCAACTGATCAAGCACCTTGCCGACCACAAAAGCCACCAGGTCATCCATCGTTTTCGGACTATGATAAAAACCCGGCATCGCCGGCAAAACCACAGCACCGGCGCGGGAGAGACGCAGCAGGTTTTCCAGGTGGATTGTATTAAAAGGCGTTTCGCGCGGCACCAGAAGCAGTGGACGACGTTCTTTAAGCATAACGTCAGCAGCCCGTTCCAGAAGGTTTCCACTCAAGCCGGCAGCAATTCTTCCGGCGGTACCCATGGAACAGGGGATAACAATCATGGCATCAGTGGTAGCAGAACCACTGGCCGCACCCGCCCAGAAGTCATCGATTGCCAGACACTCTACAGCGATACTGGCAAAGTGCTCCTGAACCTGGTGACGCAGTTCCTTACTATCTGCAGACCAGTCGAGCCCGGTTTCATGACGCAGCACCTGAAGCCCGGCGGTGGTCAGAATCAAACTGACGCGCTGACCTGCTCGGAGCAATTCACTGACCAGTTTCAAGCCGTAAACAGATCCGGACGCACCAGTTATGGCTACGACAAAGTCCCTTATTTTATTGCTTTGTGAGTTCAAACCAGCGCATCCGCAAGAGTAAAGAGGAAAATTGTCACACTGATGTAACCATTCATATTAAAAAAAGCAGCATCCAGACGCGTCAAGTCATCGGGACGCACCAGCATGTGTTCATAAATCAAAAGTCCTGTCACAACCAGAACGCCGAGCAGGTAAATGATACCAAGTCCTTCACTGAAAACCAATAACAGCAACAAGCAAACCATGGCAACGTGAAAAAGACGAGTAATTAGAAAAGAACGTTCGATACCAAAACGGGACGGAATTGAAAAGAGTCCTTTGTCACGATCAAATTCATAGTCCTGCAAAGCATAGAAGATATCGAAACCAGCCACCCAGAAAAGCACGGCCATGCCAAGAACCACGACTGGCCAGCCAATATCGCCACGCAGAGCAATCCAGGCTCCAACAGGTGCGATCGCGAGGCAGATCCCCAACACAACATGAGCCATGGCTGTAAAACGTTTGCAGAAGCTGTATAGGGCGAGAAAGAAGATTGCTACAGGCGTCAGTTTCAGGCAGAGCGGGTTAAGCATCCAGGCAGCAAGCAGCAACAAAGCAAAAGCCACAGTAACCAACAACCAGGCTTCTACCATGGCTACTTTTCCCGTTGGCAAATGACGCTCAGAGGTTCGAGGGTTGTCAGCGTCAATGCGGGCATCAATAATACGGTTCAGCCCCATGGCTCCAGTGCGGGCTCCAACCATTGCGAGGCAGATCCAGAATAGTTGACCGAAGGTTGGCGCTGTCCCGCTAGCCAGCGAGGCCAGCAACACTCCCATCAGGGCAAAAGGGAAAGCAAAAACCGTGTGGGAGAATTTAATCATCTCCAACAAAGCCTTCAGCTTGACCAAGGATTTATTTGTTATCGTCTTATCCATAAGTCAAACACTTTACAACGCTCTCGCCGCAGGTTCAAGCAAAGCAGACCTTGTAACACAATGTTAAGATCTAGATTAAAGTAACGCCTGACTTCTTAGTGACAAAAAAGCCCCGACCTGTAGGTCGAGGCTTTTTAATTAACAACCGATATCTTCTAGAAAATGGCCAGTTTAGCCAGCTCCATAACATCACCTGGGATAACACCCAGGTAGAGTACACCGAGAATTGCGATGACAATAGAAATCACTGCAGCTGCAGGCAAAGTTACCCAGGCGTAATCTTCAACAGGATCACGGAAGTACATGTAGACCATAACTCGCAGGTAATAGTAGAGAGAAACTGCTGAGTTGAGCACACCAATGATTGCCAGCCAGATATACCCGGCGTCAACAGCACCGGCAAAGATAAAAAACTTGCCAGAGAAACCGGCGGATGGCGGAAGCCCCATCAGCGAGAAGAGGAAGATGGTCATTGCCACACCCAGGTAGGGGCGTTTGAAACCGAAACCGGAGAAACCTTCGAGTGTCAGATTATCCTCACCTTTTTTACCTGCCAGGGTCAAGACAGCGAAGGCACCGATATTCATGAAAGTGTACGCCAGCATGTAGAACAAGAGGCCGGAGTAACCAATTTCATTCGCAGCAACCATACCGACCAAAGCATAACCGGCATGTGCAATCGATGAGTAAGCCAGCATGCGCTTAATATTGGTCTGGCTGATGGCAATCACGTTACCGATGACCATAGTCAGAACAGCCAGAACCCACAGCATGGCAGTCCATTCTGGTTTCAAACTAAAGAAGCAGTACTCCATAATACGCAGGAATGCGGCAAAAGCCGCAGCCTTCGGACCGGCGCTCATGAAAGCGGCTATTGGCGTCGGAGCACCTTCATAGACGTCCGGCGTCCACATATGGAAAGGTGCTACAGCAATCTTGAAAAGGAAACCGATTGAGAGCAAGACCAGTCCTGCAAGAGTCATCGGGTTGTCGAGCAAAGAAGCGTGGGCGTTCAGGTAGATTCCGATTTCAGTCAACTTGGTTGACCCAGTGACGCCGTAAATCAGAGCCATACCGTAAAGCAGGAATCCAGTTGAGAAGGCACCCAGCAAGAAATACTTGAGACCGGCCTCGTTAGAACGGACCTGACCGCGGAAGAAGCCAGCCAACACATAGAGGCTGATTGACATGACTTCCAACCCGAGGAAAATAGTCATCATGTCAGTACCGGAAGCCATCCACATGGCACCCGCTGTGGCAAAGAGAATCAGCGGGTAGTATTCACTGACCGGGTAGCCCTCACGATGCAGATAATCATCTGACATCAGGATTGTCAGCCCGGCAGCAAAGAGAAAAATCATGCTGAAGAATGCAGCGTAATTATCATTCGCAACGGCGTCATTGAAGCCATATTGAGGGTTGCCCCAACCAGTGTAGACGAACAATCCGGTCACCAGAAGACCGATCATGCTGATCCAGACGGCATGCCGCGTGGTGCCACGAGGCAAAAACACGCTTATCAGTAGTAGTCCCATGCCGAAGCAAGTCAGAATCACTGACGGCAGGATAGCCGCCATATTGACGTTCTGCAGGGCGATTTGCACCAGGTTTTCCATTGAATGGCTCCTCAGACGCTATAAAAATCTATTTAATCGTTAACCGTAATTTGCGTAACGGTTTGGTCCATATCCTCGACCATCATGGCAATGTGCTGCTTACCCTTAACTTGCTTAATCATATTTTCAAGAGCTGGATTCATCTTGTCTAAAAATGTATTCGGATAAATACCGATCCAGAAGATGAAGATCAGCAAAGGCATCATGATTGCAATTTCACGAGCTGACAAATCTTTCAGCTTTTCATTCTTCGGATTCGTTATCTTACCCATCATGACCCGTTGGAACATCCAAAGCATATAGACGGCCGCGAGGATGACACCCGTCGTGGCAAAGACGGTGAAGACACGTAGTTCACTTTCAAAGGCCCCAACCAGAATCAGGAATTCACCGACGAAACCGTTGGTACCGGGCAATCCAATCGAGGAGAAGGTGACAATCATGAAGATCACGGCAAAGACTGGCATCACCTTGGAAAGGCCACCGAAATCGACAATCAGGCGCGTATGACGACGCTCATAGAGGAAACCGACAATAAGGAAGAGCGCTCCGGTTGAGATACCATGGTTGATCATCTGCAACAGTCCACCAGAAAGCCCTTGCAGGTTCATGGCGAAAACGCCGAGCATGACAAAGCCCAGATGAGAGACCGAAGAGTAGGCGACTAACTTTTTCACATCGTCCTGCATCATGGCAACCAGCGCACCATAAATGATGCCGACAACAGCCAGGAATGCCAGAAACGGAGTAAACTGCATGGTAGCCACGGGGAAGAGCGGAATGGCAAAACGAACGTAACCGTAGGTACCCATTTTCAGCAGGATAGCAGCAAGAATAACCGAACCAGCCGTTGGCGCTTCGGTATGCGCATCAGGTAACCAGGTATGAACCGGGAACATCGGCACCTTAATGGCAAAGCTGAAAGCAAAAGCAGCGAAGAGCCAGGTTTGCAGATGCGCAGGGATATCCATTTGAGCAAAATGAGCGACGCTGAAGCCGTTCTCGAAAGGCACGCCCGCTTTAACCGAAAAGTAATAGACATAAATGATAGCGACCAGCATCAAGAGAGAACCAACCGCTGTAAAGATGAAGAACTTAACCGCTGCATAAATGCGATTTTGACCACCCCAGATACCGATCATGAAATACATCGGTACCAGCATCAATTCCCAGAAAATGTAGAAGAGAAAGAGGTCGAGAGAGATAAATGCACCGAGCATCCCGGTTTCCAGGAGCAACGCCAGGGCCATAAAGCCCTTGGTGTTTTTATCAATGGCATGCCAGGTCGAGAGGATAGCAATTGGCATAATGAACGTGGTCAAGAGAACCAGCCAGAGGCTGATACCGTCAATACCGACATTATAGTTCATCTGAAAATACTGACCGACGCTGATCCAGTTGGCAAACTCAGTATATTGCATCGCCGACGAGGTAATAAAAACGTCGTCGAAGGCTAACGGCAGACTGATTATGAAGACAATGATCGTTACGATCAATGTCACCGTCTTGATCAGGCGGTCGGCTTCCCGAGGCAGGAAGAGGATAACTATCATCCCCACCAGCGGGAAAAAGGTCATAAGGCTAAGAAGATGGTCATTCATGGGTACTTGCTCCTTATATCAACGCTTGAACGTTCTACCCTTAATTGAGGATAAAAATGGCCACCATGACCGCCGTGCCAAGAACCATAGTCAAGGCATAGTTTTGGAAGAGGCCCGTTTGTGTATGGCGCAATGTAGCTGCAATGACTCCGAACAGTCGAGCAACACCATTAACAACACCGTCAACCACTTTGACATCAAAACCCTTCCAGCAGAAGATGCCAAGTTTCTTGGTGGTGTTAACAAAGAGTGCATCGTAAATTTCATCGACATACCACTTGTTAAACACGACACGATGCAGTGCGGAAAATTTAGCCGTGAATTTGGCTGGCAACTCAGGATTCTTACGGTACATCACGTAGGCGAGGAAGATACCGGCTAGAGCAACAGCAACAGAGAAGACCATCAGAATGATCTCGGTGCTGGCTGTGCCGTGTGCCTCGATTTTATACAGTTCCTGACTGTGCTGGAATACAGGCGCCAGGAAAGCATTAAGCTTATTCCCAATGTGTGCAATATCAATCGCATGCGGGATACCGATCAAACCGCCAACGGTAGCCAAGCCAGCAAGGACGACCAAAGGCAAGGTGATCACCCACGGTGATTCGTGGATATGATCTTTAGCCTTGGGATTAGTCTTTTGCTCACCGTAGAAAGTCAAATACAGGCAACGGAACATATAGAAGGCCGTCATGAACGCTGCAATGACAGCAATCGCCCAGACGAACATGTTGCCGCGGGTCGAAGAAAATGCCCACCAAAGAATCTCGTCTTTGGAGAAGAAACCTGAGAAAAACGGAAGGCCGGAGATTGCGAGACAGGAGATACCAAAGGTTGCCCATGTAATCGGCATCTTCTTTTTCAGTCCACCCATATTACGCATGTCCTGCGCGTCATCATCTAGATGGGCGTGATGCAGGGCATGGTGCATGGCATGGATAACCGATCCTGATCCAAGGAAGAGGCAAGCCTTAAAGAATGCATGCGTCATGAGGTGAAAGATACCAGCGGTAAAGGCACCAACGCCCATAGCGACGAACATAAAACCAAGCTGAGAAACGGTCGAATAAGCAAGAACACGCTTGATGTCGTTCTGAGCAAAGCCGATTGTTGCTGCAAAGATAGCTGTCAGAGCACCGACCAAAGCAACCACAAACATAGTGGTCGGGCTCATGGCAAAGAGGATATTCATACGGCCAATCATGTAGACACCGGCGGTAACCATGGTGGCAGCATGAATCAGTGCAGAGACGGGGGTCGGGCCTTCCATGGCATCAGGGAGCCAGGTAAAGAGCGGCAACTGCGCCGACTTGCCAGTTGCACCAAGAAAGAAACAAAGAGTAGCGACTGTCGTCACACCGGTACCCAGAATCATGTCACCAGATAACAGGTGAGCATTTTTGGTGATTTCGACAAAATTTATGGTCCAGACACCGTGATTGCTGCCCAGGGTCCAGTAGATCAGGAAGAGACCGAGCAGGAAGCCAAAGTCACCAACACGGTTCATGACGAACGCCTTCTTCGCCGCATCACCTGCGCTCTGCTTCTCGAAGTAGTAACCGATCAGCAGGTAGGAGCAGAGACCAACACCTTCCCAGCCGACAAACATAACCAGTGCGTTGTTGCCAAGCACCAGCATCAACATGGAGAAGACAAAGAGGTTCAGATAGCTGAAGTAGCGGTAGAAGCCTTCTTCACCATGCATGTAGCCAATGGAGTAGAGATGAATCAGGGAGCCAACACCACAGACCACCATAAGCATCAGCGCAGAAAGTGGATCGAGCAGGAAGCCCCAGTCTACTTGCAGGTTACCAACTGAGATCCACGATGCGACGATATTCTGATGAGACTTAACGGAGTCGCCGAGCAGTTGGATAAAATACTTGCAGGAGACCAGGAATGAAAGGAAGACAGCACCGGTGCCGATAGCGCCAATAATCTTTTCATTCTTGATGAACCGCTTGCCAAGCAACCCGTTGATGATTGCGCCGAGCAACGGGAAGAAGGGTATGAGCCACAGTTTATCGTACATCTATCTCTCCTCCGAACAAAGTAAGCTTCTTGTGGGAAGTGGGCGGTTTAAGTCGCTCACAATTTCAGCAGGTTCATATCATCAACGTCGATTGAATCACGATTCCTGTAAAAGGTTATCATCAGGGCTAATCCGACGGCTGCCTCGGCGGCTGCAACAACCATGACAAACATGACGAAGATCTGGCCATCCATGCTTTGCAGATGACTCGACAGAGCAATGAAGGTCAAGTTAACCGAGTTAAGCATCAGTTCGATGCACATAAAGATGACAATTGCATTCCGCCGGGTCAGGACACCGTAGGTTCCCAGGGCAAAGAGGATTGCAGATACTGTCATGTAGTGGTAAACGCTAATCATTAGTATGTCTCCTGTAATCCGCTACGTTTTAAACTTCTTTTTTAGCGAGTACTACCGCGCCAACAATCGCCACCAGCAAGAGAATGGAGGCAATTTCAAATGGCAGCAGAAACTCGGTGAAGATCGCCTTGCCAATTAACTCGGTATGGCCAAAGCTTTCAACTGCGAAAGCAGTAATATCTCCTTCGGCACCGGTAACACGGCCACGCTTGATAAAGAAGATCACATTGGCCAGAATCATCAGGCTGGCGATGCTCGACCAAACGATCCCCTTGGTATAGCGGTGACGCGCTTCCGCACCGAGATTAAGCAGCATGATGACGAACAGGATCAGGACCATGATTGCCCCGGCATAAACCATGATCTGCACCGCCGCCATAAACGGGGCATGCAGCATGACATAGAATATTGCCAGGCAGAAAAAGGTATTAACCAGACCGAGCCCGCTGTTTATTGGGCTCTGGCAACGGATCACCAGAAATCCGGAAACCACAGCAACCAAAGCAACCAGATAGAAAAAGATTATCTCCATGAGTTCTACGCTCCTCTAGGCTTACTTCAGCAGCCGCTGCTTGGTGAACTGAAAATCTTCACGCTTGTAATTGGCCAGTTCATAGTTTCCTGTCATCTCGATAGCTTCTACCGGGCAGGCTTCCACGCAGTAGCCGCAGAAGATACAACGCAGCATATCAATCGTGTAAACTTTAGGGTATTTCTCGCCTTTTTCGTTTTCCGCGGACTCAACCGTTATACACTTTGCAGGACAAACAGTCGGGCAAAGGTAACAGGCGACACACTTTTCGCGATCCTGAGAAGGAACCAACCGATGCAGTCCACGAAACCGGTCAGACGTCTTAAGCTTGACAGTCGGATACTGCACTGTCGTTGAATGACCAGGAAGCAGGTGTTTGAAGGTAATGCTCAGACCTTTGGCAAATTCTTTGAACATGATCAGACCTCTTAAAGACTCAAAGGTAACAGTTTATTGCAAAATCACGACGACGAAGCCGGTAACCAATACATTGGCCAGCGCCAACGGCAACAGAACTTTCCAACCCAGTCGCATCAATTGGTCGTAGCGAACACGGGGGAAAGTGGCACGCAACCACATGAAACAGAACATCAGGAAGTATATTTTTGCCAGCAACCAGACGAAACCAGGAATCATGGTGAAGATGGCAATGTTTAGCGGCGCGCTCCAACCACCGAGAAAGAGCGTGACTGCAATGGCCGAGATAACAATCATGTTGGCGTATTCTGCCATGAAGAAAAGAGCATACTTCATTGAGGAATACTCAGTACAGAAGCCGGAAACCAGCTCGCTCTCAGCTTCTGGCATATCAAACGGGGTCCGGTTGATCTCAGCCAGGCCGGTTACGATAAAGAGGCAAAAGGCCAGCGGCTGGGTGAAGACATACCAGTTTGGTACAAACGAAAAGACGCCCCAGAGACTCTGCTGCTGCAAGGCAACAATTTCACGCAGACTGAGTGTTTCTGAGAGCATGAAAATTGCGATGATCGACAATCCGGCCGCCAATTCATACGAAATCATCTGGGCTGAAGCACGGACGCCGCCGAGCAGAGAGTACTTGCTGTTAGACGACCAGCCAGCCAGAACAATTCCGTAAACACCGAGACCAGCAAAAGCCAGGATGTACAGAACACCGATGTTAAGTTCCGAGATCTGCTGGGGGATCAGAAATGCACCCACATGGAGATCCGGACCAAACGGGATAACGGCAACCGTGATCAGCGCCGGGACCAGAATCATCATCGGCGCCAGCAGGAAAGGCACTTTAATTGCGTCGGTCGGGATGATGTCCTCTTTAAAGAACAGTTTGATACCGTCGGCAAATGGCTGTAAAAGCCCGTGCCATCCGGTTCGCATCGGCCCAAGACGGGTTTGCATATGGCCGATAACTTTACGCTCGCACCAGGTAGCGTAAGCGACAGTCAGCATTACGACCGTAAAGACGACCAGGAGTTTTACCAGCATTATCCCGACAAACAAACCAGGACTGTTATAGAGGCTCAGCATTTCAGGCGTCATGATCTTCCTCTTCCTCGTATCAGATTCATCTTATTGTTCCAACTATCCACCGCAGCACACTCTGTAGTGCCAACCCACGGTGTTTTCAATTAATTAATTACTTAATGACTTTGACCGAAACCACCGCTTCACCTTTGTACAGGCGATTGACCTGTGCCTCGGCAAAATGATAAGGGGCAAAGAGCACACCCTTCGGCAAGCGGTTACCCACTTTAACTTTTAGCTTCAGTTCAGTGCCGTTGCCGGCGACTTTAACCAGATCGCCATCAACAACAGCAAGTTCTTTAGCATCTTCACGACTAAGCTCTACATAGGCTTCGTCAAGTACCGCCGTCGGTCCCTTGGCCTTGGTGGAAACAGTGCCGCTGTGATAAAGGGCGCTCCCAGTCACAAGTTTGAAATCACCATCAACCGTCTCTCCGGCACCGGCAAAAACTACCTTGCGGTTGGCAATTTGCAGAGTCTCACCACCCCAGACAACTCCTTGCGGACCAATCTCGCTGAAACTGAACTCAGCATATGCCGGGACCTCTTTGCCGATTTCAGCAAAGATAGATGCTGGAGCGGTAAAGGAGAGCTTGCTGCCAAGCTTGCCAGCAAGAGCGGCAAAGATTGCTCCGTCTGTCCGTGCCTCGCCGGGGCTCGGGATACCTGGGCGCACCCGTTGTATGCGCCGCTCGGCGTTGGTGAAAGTGCCATCCTTTTCAGCAAAGGACGCTGCCGGAAGAACGACATCGGCCTGCAGAGCCGTGGCCGACAAGAACAGATCCTGAACGACCAGGAAAGGTACTTTTTCCAGAGCCTTGGCGGTCCTGTCACGATCAGGATAGCTACTCAAAGGATCTTCGGCGACAATATACAGAGCGTCCAGCTTGCCTTCAATTGCGGCTCCCAGCATTGCTTGAGCGCCTTTGCCGCTGCCTTGCGGCAGAACACCAAGATCAATGGCTCCCTGGCTATTTGATTTTTCACCGCAGAGATACAAGCCACTGCCTTCGCGGCCAGGAATGCCTGCCAGCAATGCCAGGTTGGCGGTTGCTGTTGCCAGCTCCTTGTTCAAGCCCTGGTAAGGCAGGCCATAGGCCATCAGGATGGCTGCGTTTTTAGCACCAACCAATTGACGGGCAGCAGACTGCAACAGTTCAACATTTACGCCACTACGCTTAGCGACCTGTGCCGGGCTGAAGTCTGCCAATGCAGCTTTCAATTCCTCAACACCTTCAACGCCCTCAGTTTGGGCCAAACCTTCGTCGAGAAGCACCTTCGCCATCGCATTGAGTACATCAAGCTCCAAGCCGGGCTGGCTCAACAGAGTCTTGGCTCCGGGGAGCTTGTCCAACTTGCCACGCTTGTCACCAAGAACCAGAAGCTTTGCATCGTTGCGGCGAACAGCCTGGTTAATCACCATACCGACAACCGGGTGGGTTTCATAAAAATCAGAACGAATGGCCAGAACGACATCGGCTTTTTCAATTTGCGGGAAAGTTGCGGTAGACGCTGCAACTCCGATTGTCCCTTTCAGCCCTTCGGTGACGCCCTTATAGCATTCGCCACCGGAATGATCGAGATTCTCTGTACCAAGAGTTTTGGCAACATGTTTGAGCGCATAAAACTCTTCATTTGTCAGACGGGCACCGGACAGAATGCCTGCGCCCTGCCCTTGCTGGGCCTTTGACAAACCGTCAGCAACAACTTGTAGCGCTTCGTCCCAAGTCGTTTCAACCAGCTCGCCGTCCTTACGTACCAACGGCTTGGTCAGACGATCGTCATGATTGACATAGGAGTAACCGAATCGCCCACGAACGCAGAGGTTACCATCGTTGACACCAATCTTGTCGTTGAAGCGGATGGTCTCAACTTTATCGCCAAGGACACCGAGTGTCACGGTACAACCATTACCGCAGTAACCGCAGACCGAGTCGACTTCCTTCAACTGCCAGGGGCGCGCTTTAAACTTGAATGGCCGCGGTAGCAGGGCACCGACCGGGCACATGGAAAGACACTGGCCACAGAACTCACAATCCAGGCCGCGGTCAAACGCCGTGGCAATCTTGGTCTCAAAACCACGATTAATAAATGAGTAGGAACCATAGCCAACGATTTCATCGCAGACGCGCACACATTTGCCACAGAGTACGCAACGGTTCATGTTGCGTTCAATCAGCGGGTTAACTTCGTCGGTTGGCAGATCAAATTTTTCACCTTCGAAACGGTTTGAAGTCGCCCCGAGCTCGTAAGTCAGATCCTGAAGATCGCATTCGCCACCCTTGTCGCAAACCGGGCAATCAAGAACGTGGTTGACCAGCAGGAACTCCATCACCGTCTTACGGACCTTCTTGATCTCTTCGGAGTTGGTGATCACAACCATGCCTTCACCAACCGGAGTGGTACAGGAGGGGATCAAGCGTCCCTTCATCTGCTCAACTTCCACCAGGCAGACCCGGCAAGCACCATAAGGTAATAGTTTCTTGGCATAGCAGAGCACCGGAATATGTATACCGGCCTCTTTGGCTGCTTCGTAAAGCGTCGCCGTCTTGCTGATCGTGACCTGTTTACCGTCGATTGTCAGGTTAACCATCGTGTCCTCTTATCGTCAGTGATAATCTTAAAAATAATGACTATTCGATTGCCATAAAACGGCAAGCATCGTAGCAGGATGTACACTCCGTGCACCTCTCACGATCGATCACAGCAACCTGCCCTTTTTCCCAAGCGATGCAATCAACCGGGCAAACCTTGGGGCAGATACCGCACTTCTTACATTTCTCTTCAACAACTTTGAAATGCAGTAGTGGTTTGCAAGCATGCGACGGACATTCTTTCTCTCTGATGTGTGCCTCGTATTCGTGGCGGAAATAACGGAGAGTCGAGAGAACCGGATTTGGAGCAGTTTGACCGAGACCGCAGAGCGAACTCTTTTTGATGTCGTAAGCCATGCTTTCCAGCAATTCGAGATCGCCTTCACGACCCTTACCCTGGGTGATCCGCTCAAGGATTTCGAGCATGATTTTCAGGCCGATACGACAGGGGATACATTTGCCGCAAGACTCAACACGCGTAAAGTTAAGGAAGAAACGTGCAATATCGACCATACAGGTCGTCTCGTCCATAACCACCAGACCACCAGAACCCATCATGGCTCCAGCCTTGATCAGGGAGTCGTAATCGACTTCTGCATCGAGAGCTTCAGCGGGCAAGCAACCACCCGATGGACCACCAGCCTGAACCGCTTTAAACTTGCGGTTGTTAAGGATGCCGCCACAAACATCGTAGATGACTTCCTTCATCGTGGTTCCGGCAGGAACCTCAACCAGACCTGTATGCTTGACCTTGCCGGTCAGAGCAAAGATCTTGGTACCCTTGGTGCCTTCGGTGCCGATTGAAGAATACCAATCCGCACCGTGGTAAAAAATGTATGAAACGTTAGCGAAAGTCTCAACGTTATTAATGTTGGTCGGCTTGCCCCACAGACCTTTTACTGCCGGGAAGGGTGGGCGGGGTCGTGACATGCCACGTTCACCTTCAATCGAGGCCATCAGTGCCGTTTCTTCGCCGCAGACAAAAGCTCCGGCGCCAGCCTTGATACGCATCTCAAATTCGAAACCAAGCCCCATGCAATCTTTACCGAGATAACCTTTCTCAGTACAGTCATCAATAGCTCTTTGCAAGCGCTTGATCGCCAACGGGTATTCGGCACGGCAATAAACATAACCGAACTTGCAACCAATGGCGTAGGCAGCAATCATCATCCCCTCGATCAAACCGTAGGGGTCGCCTTCGAGAACCGAGCGGTCCATAAACGCGCCTGGGTCGCCTTCGTCAGCATTACAGATCAGGTACTTGTTCTCACCTGGCGTGGCTTTACAAAAGGACCACTTGACACCGGTAGGGAAACCACCGCCGCCACGACCGCGCAAGCCGGACTTTTTGACTTCCTCGATAACTTCATCAGGAGTCATGGTCACGGCCTTCTTGATACCGGTAAAGCCCTTATTGGCGAGAAAATCTTCCATACTCTCGGCATCAATGGTTCCGCAGCGAGAGAAGATAATGCGCTGTTGTTTCTCAAGAAACTTATTGTAGTAAGGTCCGGCTACTTTCTTCTCGACGGCTTCGTTCTTGAGCATGTGTTCTTCAACAATCTGCGGCACCAGTTCAGCTGTTACGAAATCGTAAGTCACAGCTTCCTGGCCAGGCATTATGACATCAACGAGCACGTCGTTGGCACACAGCCCACGGCAACCGGTTTTCTTGATATCACAGCGTTTGCCGACCTTGGCTGCAACGCCCTGCTTCTCAAACTCGGCTTCAAAAGCATCGATGACACTCTGGGCGCCAGAGGCAAAGCCACCGGTTCCGGTGCAGATAAGTACTTGGATATTTTCAGCTGTTTCGGCCATAAAATCCTCGGGGAGTTATCAATCCAACTGCTGGTATTTTTTGATGACTTCGTCCGTCTTCTGGACTGTCAGCGAACCATAGGTACCATCATTGACCATGATGACCGGTGCCATACCGCAAGCCCCGATGCAGGCCACGTATTCAGCGGTAAACTTGAGATCTTCTGTAGTCTCGGCATGGACGATACCCAAGCGGTCCCTGATCGTGTCCGCGATCCGGCCAGCGCCCTTGACGTGACAGGCGGTTCCCATGCAGACACGGACGATATATTTACCGCGTGGCTTAAGGTGGAACTGGGCATAGAACGTCAACACCCCGTAGATCTGACTGGTGTAAATATTCAGACGCTCGGCGGTCAGATGTACGGTCGGCTCGGGAATATAACCGTAAAATTCCTGGATTTCCTGCAGCGCTGGCATCAGAGCACCGTGGAAGTCGACATACTTGTCGAGAATCTGGTTAGCACCGGTCAGATCGATATCCTGCTCTTCCACTTTTGCTTCGACTGCTTCACTCATGGCTGGTTCCTTCTCCTCGCAGCAGATTAGCGATCGATCTCACCCAGGACGATGTCCAGGGTTCCGATAACAGCCACAACATCAGCAATCATCGAACCTTCGCACATCTTGGGCAAGGCCTGGAGGTTGATGAATGAGGCCGGACGGATTTTCATCCGATACGGTCTTGGTGATCCATCGGAAACAAGATAGAAGCCGACTTCACCTTTCGGGTTCTCGACACCGACATAAACTTCACCAACTTCAGGCTTGAAGCCTTCGCTGATGATCTTGAAGTGATGAATCAGGCCTTCAATGGTATTAACGGTATCTTTCTTGGCAGGTAGGACGATTTTTGGCGCGTCAGCCAGAACCGGGCCAGGCTTCAACTTGTCGAGCGCCTGATGGATAATTTTGCACGACTCGTGCATTTCCTTGAGGCGAGCTACATAACGGGCCCAGGTATCACAGCCATCTTCAACGATAACGTTAAAATCATAGTTTTCGTAACCGGAGTAAGGCTGATCGCGACGCAGGTCCCAATCAACACCGGAACCGCGCAGTGAAGGACCAGTGACGCCAAGATCGATAGCATCTTCTGCACTGATCACGCCGACACCCTGAATACGTTTCTGCCAGATTTTGTTGCCGGTCAGAAGTCCTTCATAGGTAGCGATATGACCGGGCATCGAATTGACAAATTCACGAATCTCCTGCTCCAAACCATCCGGAAGATCAGCAGAAAGGCCACCAACGCGGAAATAGTTGGTGGTCATACGCGCACCAGAGACCTTCTCATAGATGTTCATGATGTGCTCACGCTCGCGAAAAGCATAAATGAACACCGTCATGGCCCCGATATCAAGTGCATGACACGCCAACCAGACCAGATGACTTTTGAGACGGGTCAACTCGGCGAAAAGAACACGTATTACCTGAGCGCGCTCAGGGATCTCATCGGTGATGCCAAGCAGCTTTTCCACTGCCAGCACATAACCGAGATTGTTGTGCATGGGGGCCAGGTAATCGAGCCGGTCTGTCAGGGGCAGCACCTGATGGTAAGTGCGATGCTCCGACAACTTTTCCACACCACGGTGCAAAAAGCCGATATGTGGCGTAGCCTTGCGGATAATCTCGCCATCCAGTTCAAGAACCAGCTGCAACACTCCGTGAGTGGAGGGGTGCTGCGGGCCCATGTTGATGGTCATGGTTTCTGAATTCGCCATATAGTTTCTGCCTCGTCACTATTCTGAATAAGCTTGAGTTGACTTGAAAAGCTTCTTACTGCACTCGACCCTGGTAAGGCTCGCGGTCAGGACCTTGTACCGGGTAATCCTTGCGCAGCGGATGACCTTCCCAGTCTTCTGGCAGCAGGATGCGACGTAGATCGGGATGGTTATTGAAAGTAATCCCCATCAGGTCCCAGCACTCGCGCTCCAACCAGTTGGCTGTCGCCCAGACGCCACTAACGGTGTCTATGGTGGTATCAGACTCTTCTACCGGGGCTTTAATACGCAGACGCATGTGGGTACCAATATTGTAGAGCTGGTAAACCACCATGAAGCGAGGCGCCTGCCCCATATAATCAACGCCACAGAGATCTGTCAGAAAATTAAAACCGAGATCGCCTTTCAAGAAAGCGCATACGGCAACAATTTCCTCTTTTTTGACAACCACAGTGGTCTCACCACGAAACTCGCTGGTCTCGAGAACCGTATCGCCAAACTTGGCTTTCAGTTTATCAACAGCAGCCTGTACACTCATAACGGTTGCATCCTGTCTATCTGGGTTAAAGTTGCCAGTCGGGAGAAAGCGATCAACCTGCGATACGCTCGCCGACACCGATGGCAGCACCAAACGAATTGCGCTCTCTCTTGATCTGCTCCTGAAGCTTCATGATGCCATACAGCAGACCTTCCGGACGAGGAGGACAACCCGGGATATAAACATCAACCGGCAGGAATTCGTCGACCCCTTGTACAGTGCTGTAGGTATCAAAGATACCTCCGGAACAGGCACAGGCGCCCATCGCAATAACGTAGCGCGGCTCAGGCATCTGCTCGTACACGGTTTTAATGACCGGCACCATCTTCTTGGTGACAGTTCCGGCGACAATAATAACGTCAGCCTGGCGCGGTGAAGCGCGGAAAAGCACACCAAAGCGGTCCAGGTCAAAACGGGCGGCACCGGTAGCCATCATTTCGATAGCGCAGCAAGCCAGACCAAAGGTCAGAGGCCAGAGAGAACCGGCACGGGACCAGTTGACGATTGTGTCCAGAGACGTGGTAATAAAGTTATTACCTAGTGATTCCTCTACTCCCATTCCAGAGCTCCTTTTTTCCAAACGTATATGTAGCCAACGAGAAGAATCAGAATAAACACGCCCATTTCCGCAAAGCCGAAGAGGCCGAGGCGCTTGAACATGACAGCCCAGGGATACATAAAGACCACCTCAATATCAAAAACGATAAAGAGCATGGCGATGATGTAAAACTTGACCGAAAACTTCGCGTGAGCAGAACCGACAGGGGGCATCCCGCACTCGTACGCCGCCAATTTAACAGCCGATGGTTTTTTCTCTCCGACCAGACGCGAAAAGATGACCGACCCGATGGAAAAGCAAACAGCGATAATGATCAGGGTGATAATCGGTAGATAATTATCCAGCATCAACATAGTCCTCCTGCCAGGTGATGTTACAAAATTCTGAGGCCGCAGCTATAGCTTTTTGGCACTTCGGCCGCCTGCAAGTTAGGATAAATCCAACCCTTTGTCAAGGGAAAAATACAGTATACTGTATGCAATTTAAAGAGCTACAAACGCCCAACCTTCGGGGCTTTAGGAGTGTTTTTGTCAGGTACTAACAAAGAGAAGAAAAGATGCGCTAATTGGCTATCTTAGAGGTGATTAATCCCCTGATTGAACGCGCCAAAAGAGGGATTAAAAGGAAGGAGTCGTTTAGCGCCGACGGGCGTCAAACAGGTTCATGGCAGCCAACAAAAGACCCATGGCAATAAACGCCCCTGGTGGCAGGATCATCAGTATCAGCGGCTGATATCCCGAACCAAAGACGGCATAGCCTAATAACGTCCCGGAACCGAACAGTTCTCGCACGGCACCCAGCACAAAAAGGGCCAGGGTAAAACCTGTACCCATACCAAGGCCATCAACCGTGGCCGGAAGGAGGCGGTTTTTGGACGCAAAAGCCTCTGCGCGACCCAAGATCAAGCAGTTGACTACGATCAGAGGGATAAAGATACCGAGCGCTTTGTACAAATCGTAAAAGTACGCCTCCATACAGAGCTGCACCACGGTGACAAAAGACGCAATAATGACAATAAAGGCAGGGATGCGCACTTTTCCAGGAATCACCTTGCGCAACATCGAAACAACAACGTTCGAGCCAACCAGGACAAAGGTCGTTGCCAAACCCATGGCAACACCATTCTCAGCGCTGGTCGTTACTGCCAGGGTCGGACACAATCCCAGCAGCAAACGGAAGACGGCGTTTTCCCGCCAGAGCCCTTTTTTGAAATTTTCGAGCAAACTCATTGGCCCACCCTTTCCGAAGTAAGGATATCCTGCCGGTGTTCATGATAAAATTGAAGCCCTTTATGCACTGCCTTGACGACAGCCCTTGGTGAAATAGTCGCACCGGTGATCTGATCGAAAGCACCACCATCCTTTTTGACACGCCAGTCCACACCCTGCAAGGTTTTTCCCTTGAACTGCCCCTTAAACTCCTCCCGGGTAATTTTATCACCCAGACCTGGAGTTTCGGCGTGACTGAGGATCTCGAGACCGACAACCGTTCCTTCGGAATCGATACCAACCATCATGGTAATGTTGCCGCTGTAACCATCAGGGGCAATTACCTGGAATGCGATACCCGCAATTTCGCTACCCTGACGACCGCGAAAAAAGGTACGTTGCAGTTCACGCCCCCGCTTATCTTGCCCGTAAACCAGTTGAACCGTGTCAGCATCAGGGCTATTGTCAAAAGCGGGTAACACTGTCTTCAACGCACGCAAGGTTTCCAAACGACGCTGCTCAGCGATCGGCTCGCGAGTCACCGACTCAACCATAGAGAGGATCAAGCCAGCACCGGCAGTGATTAAGGTCAACACCAGGACCAGACGCAGTGTGCTGTTCATCGCACCACCTCCTGTCCTGGCGTTCCGAAAGTCTTTGGCCGAGTGTAGCGATCAATCAGCGGTGTCGCAGCATTCATGAGCAGGATAGCGAAAGAGACCCCTTCAGGATAACCACCAAACAGCCGGATCAACACAGTGAGCAAACCACAACCCACTCCGAACAGTAGCATTCCCCTGGTGGAAACCGGTGTGGTCACCATATCCGTAGCCATATAGAAAGCGCCGAGGATCAAACCACCCGTCACCAGATGAAAGACCGGGTTCGGGTATTTTGCCGGGTCGATCAACCAGAATAATCCCGAGAGCAGAATTACGGTGCCAATAAAAGCAGTCGGAATATGCCAGGTCAGAATGCGTCGATAGAAAAGATAGGCAGCACCAAGCAGCAGCGCCAGCGCTGAAACTTCTCCGATACAACCAGGCATATTACCGAGGAAATAATCCGCCGTACTGCCCGGTAGATCAGAAGGCATTTGTCCCGTCAACATGACGGCGTTTTTCCACGCGCCCAGTGGAGTCGCGGTTGTCACCAAATCAAGGCCAGAACCGAGCGGCGCTGGCGCAGACCAGGTTGTCATCTGCACGGGAAAAGAGATAAGCAGCACAACTCTGGCGACCAGAGCCGGATTGAAAGGATTTGAACCCAGCCCACCGTAAACCTGCTTGCCAATGGCAATCGCAATCACTGCACCGAGCAGCGTCAGCCACCAGGGGCTGGACGGCGGCAGGTTGAGGGCTAACAGGATACCAGTGATCGCTGCACTGCCGTCGGCAATGGTCACCGGTTGTCCCATCAGACGCTGGCAGACCACTTCGGTCGCAAGGCAGCCCAAAGTCGCAATCAACAGGACGGACAGCGCCGATGGGCCGAAAAAATAGACGGCCACACCGCAAGCTGGCAACAGGCTGTAGATCACTGCGTGCATCACCTTGGAGGTGGTCTCGCCCGAATGGATATGCGGCGAAGATGACAGGTAAAGTTGCTGACTCACTAGATTTGAGAACTCCTCTTCTTGGCGAGGATCGCCGCCTTGCCGTAACGAATCGCCTGTACCAGCGGAATCGTTGCTGGACAGACGTAACTGCAGCTACCGCATTCGATGCAGTCCATAACACAATATTCTGCCGTTTCCGCCAGCAGATCTCGTCGAGCATAAGCAGCAATCGTCGTCGGCAGGAGTTTTATCGGGCAGGCTTGAACACAGCGTGCGCAGCGAATACAAGGGCTTTCTGCATGAAGAGCAACATCTTCAGTGCGCAACAGCAGTAAACCGGAAGTTCCACGGGTTGCCGGCACATCGAAACCAAGCTGAGTAAAGCCCATCATCGGACCACCGAGTATAATCTTGCCCGGTGCCTCGATCAATCCGCCACAAACTTCCACCAGATGGGAGAGCGGCGTGCCGATACGAATCCTTAAATTTTTCGGCTCACGAATTGCCGGACCGGTCACCGTACAGACCCGTTCAATCAACGGTCGTCCGTGCAGTACGGCGTCAGTGATTGCCGCCGCCGTTGAAACATTGTGCACTGCAACACCAATATCCATCGGCAGTCCACCCGAAGGCACTTCAAGCCCGGTTACCGCGGCAATCAATTGCTTTTCAGCACCCTGTGGATATTTGACTTCCAGGGACATCACTTCGACCGGTGTTTCGAGGCAATGCTTTTTAAGCAGAGCAATCGCATCCGGCTTGTTTGCTTCAATACCAATCACCACCCGTTCTGCACCCAGCACGTATTGCAACAGGGCGACACCCTGCAGAATCCGTTCAGGCTCTTCGAGCATCATGCGATGGTCAGCTGTCAGATACGGCTCACACTCAATCCCGTTGAAAATCAAGGTATGAATCTGCTTTTCCGGCGGCGGTGACATTTTGACATGCGCCGGAAAAGCTGCGCCACCCATGCCAACTACGCCGGCCAGACGAACCCTCTCGACGATTTCGTCAGGGGTGAGCTCGCTCGGATCAGCTGGCTGCAGCTCTGTCGACCAACGATCTTCACCGTCCGGCCTGATTACGACAGCGGGCAGAGATGTCCCCCACGGGTGTGGGCGATTTTCGACAGCAATAACCTCACCAGAGGTTGGAGCGTGCATCGGCACGGAGACAAAACCCTTGGCAGAGCCGATCTCCTGGCCCCTGGCCACCCGTTGACCAACCTCCACACAGGCAACGGATGGTGCGCCGATATGCTGCGCCAGAGGCACAACAAATTCTGCAGGCAAAGGACAGTCTTCGATCGCTTTGTGCGACGACCACTGTTTATTGTCCGGCGGATGGATACCACCTGTGAAAGTTTTCAGTTTCATTTCTGTCTGCCAGTCATACTTGAGGCACTCGCAAGAAGCTGAGTGCTGCCCTCAGGATAACCCGTAGCAAAGTCCCGGATGCATTTGGTCGGACATTTTGGGAGGGCTTCATTGGCTTCAGCGTCATGCTCATAGACCACTTCAGCAAGGAAGTTCTCTATCTTATAGGCGTCAGGAACGGTTTTCAGGCAGATGTTGCAGCCGATGCAGCCGATCTGACAGTATTTACGTACCAGGGCGCCTTTATCGTGACTGTTGCAAAGCACGTGAACTGTCGCCTCAGATGGCGTCATGCGGATGACTTTGCGAGGACAGACGGCAATGCACTTGCGGCAACCAGTGCACTTTTCTCGGCTGATAACCGCCAGACCATCAGCAGTCATTTCAATAGCGTCAAACGGACAGACCCGCTGACAGGAAGCGAGTCCCAGACAACCACCGGGGCAGACTTTCGGCCCATCGGCAATCCGTTGTGCTGCGGTACAGTCTTCCAGCCCCAGATAATGATATTTAAGTTGCGCTTTACGGTTATCGCCCTGGCAGAGAACCACGGCAATCTCACGGGCTGCCGCCGAGGCTTCGAAACCCAGAATATGAGCCAGCTTGGCCACCACATCTGCGCCACCCGGAGGACACTGGTTTAAGTCGATGCTTCCAGCCACCAGGGCTTTTGCATAGCCGGCACAACCGGGAAATCCGCAGGCGCCGCAATTAGCACCAGGCAAGGCTTCAAGGATAGCAAGCTCACGCGGGTCTACATAAACCGCAAATTTTTTGGCGGCAAAGCCCAAAGCAATGGCAGCAATCATGCCGATACAGCCAAGGCTCAGTATAGCTGCAAGCATAAATTAACCCTTAACCAGCCCGGCAAAGCCCATGAAGGCCAGAGACAACAGACCAGCTGTCACCAGAGCGATTGCTGTACCACGAAAGCTCTGCGGCACAGCACAGAGTTCAAGTCGCTCACGCAGACCAGCAAAGAGCACCAGAGCCAGAGTAAAACCGAGCGCAGCCCCGATAGCAAAGACGACACTCTCCAGAAAAGTATAATCCTTCTGGATACTGAGAACAGCAAGACCAAGAACCGCGCAGTTGGTGGTAATCAACGGCAGAAAAATCCCCAGAGACTGATAGAGGACCGGACTGACCTTCTGGATCACCATCTCAACCAACTGCACCAGAGAAGCAATGACCAGGATAAAGGCAATCGTCTGTAGATATTCAATGCCGAAGGGGATCAGAACGAAGTACTGAACAAACCAGGTGACAACCATGGCTACGGTCATAACAAAAGTCACAGCCATGCCCATGCCCAGCGCAGTTTCCACTTTTTTGGAAACGCCCAGGAACGGACAGATGCCGAGGAACCGCGCCAACACGAAGTTGTTGACAAAAATGGCGCTTACCAGGATGACAAGCAGATCAGCCATGAACCCTACCTTGTAAAATGGTCAGGCCAGCGGTTATAAATCAGTTCCGACCCAAAGTCAAACAGTATAGAATAAGAATCTTTTAGTTTTACTTCAAAACAGCCAAGAAGGCAACAGCCGGCTCGACCAGCGGAACATTAGACTTTATAAAGACTTATTTTTAAAGAATTGCGCAAATAACAATCTAATCTTTTTAGCCATACTAAAATGACAACCACCGACAAAAAACCAGCAAGTCAGGCCAGGCCAGACAGTCGATATCTTGACAGCTTCCAGGTGCTATGCTAACAGACGGACTGCATTTATAAATTCTTCCAAAGTAGCAATTTTGACAATCATCACACTGACCCAAGTAGCCAAGGAGCCACCATGAACCACCAACAATCTTCTGCCCTCTTCGCCAAAGCCAAGCAAGTCATTCCGGGTGGAGTCAACAGCCCGGTCCGCGCATTCAAGTCCGTAGGTTGTGACCCAATCTTCATTGCTCGCGCCGCAGGCTCTAAAATCTTCGACGCCGATAACAACGCCTATATAGATTATGTCGGTTCCTGGGGACCGATGATTCTCGGCCATTGCCACCCGAAAGTTGTGGAGGCCATCCAGCAGACAGCAGCAACCGGCGCCTCCTTTGGCGCCCCCACTGCCCGTGAGACCCAACTTGCCGAAATGGTCTGCGAAGCTTATCCGAATATTGAGATGATCCGCATGGTCTCCTCCGGCACCGAAGCAACCATGAGCGCCATCCGTCTGGCACGCGGCTACACCAGTCGTGACAAGATACTCAAATTTGATGGCTGTTACCACGGCCATGCCGACTCGCTGCTGGTAAAAGCTGGCAGCGGTCTCGCCACCTTCGGCATACCGACCTCTCCCGGCGTTCCAGCCGACTTCGCCAAACTTACCCTGACAGCCACCTACAACGACCTTGAAGAGACCAGAGCGATGGTGGCTGCCAACAAAGGCGAGATCGCCTGCATTATCCTTGAACCGATTGCTGGCAATATGGGCTGTGTCGCCCCCAGAGCAGGCTTCCTTGAAGGATTACGTCAACTCTGCGATGCCGAAGGTATCGTCCTGATCATCGACGAAGTCATGACTGGATTCCGGGTCGCTTTTGGTGGCGCTCAAGAGCGTTTCGGCGTCCGCGGCGATCTGGTCTGCCTTGGCAAAATCATCGGCGGTGGCCTGCCGGTCGGCGCCTTTGGCGGCAAGCGGGAGATCATGGAATGCCTCTCGCCCGATGGCGGCGTCTATCAGGCTGGCACCCTCTCCGGCAATCCACTCGCCATGAGCGCGGGCATCGCGACTCTGGAACTGCTCAAACAAGAGGGCTTTTACGAAACCCTCGAAGAGAAGAGTGCCTACCTCTGCAAAGGGTTGCAGGAAGCTGCGGCAGAAGCCAAGGTACCGACTTCACTGCAACGGGTCGGTGCCATGTTCTGCACTTACTTCCAACCAGAAGAAGTTTTCAACTTCAGTGACGTCACTCCGGAGTCGCCGCAAATCTTTTCCAGATTCTTCCGCAGCATGCTCAATGACGGGATCAATATTGCACCGTCGCAATACGAATCAGGCTTCATGAGCGTTGCTCACACCAAGGAAGATCTCGACAAAACCATTGAAGCGGCAAGTAAAGCGTTCAAAGCTTTATAAGTGAAAAGGTAAAAGTAAAAGGCTAAAAGTAGAGCCCGGCTTCATAACGAAGCCGGGCTCTTTCTGTTTTAACCTTTTCCCTTTTTACTTTTCACGTTACCCGGCACTTTCAAAAGGGCCGCTGACTCTTACCTGGCTTGTAAGTTCCAGAAAAAGGCGCCATCACAATCCGCACATCCTTAACGAAGCTACCAGTTGCTACATTCAGCAGCACAGGGTTCTCACCACCATACTTGCCATAAGGCTCTCCCGGGCTCGGCATATCCCAGGCATGGATACGGGCCGCGACGTAATAACGGCTCCCCTCTGGAAGATAAATCGTAAACCGACCCTCTTCATCAGATAGCGTTGAAGCAAAATCCGGCAGACGCTTCATCTCTATATCGCTATAGGCCATGGCGAAACCACCCATCACCGGCTTCCCGGCTTGGTCGACCAAGACACCTCTGATCCCGGTATCGGTCTCCTTTTCAACCACCCTGTTCTTGAAAAACATTGGTGCCTTCATCAACACAACAGGCAGGTCAACCTCAACAAGTTTGCCGGTTTCTACTCGTGTGACTATGCGCTGGTGTTCAGAATAATAATCCCCTGGAGAAAGAGGACCCGTCGACTGACCACTTATCCGCTTACGGGCAACAACATAATAGACACCCGCCGGGACCTCCAACTGATAGTAACCATCAGGATCAGTCGGAGTCGATATAAACTGAGAAGGACCCAACAGGTTTGAGATCGTGTCCGGGTAGATATTTACGTAGCCGCCATCCAAAGGTGTTCCTTCTTCCTTGAGCACGACATGCCCACTAATCCCTGTTTTGCCCTGACCATCAACATACGTACCAACCAGTTGTGCACCGAGATGATTTGCTTCACCCATCGTATCCGAAGACGACATACCCGTCTGGCATGCCGACAAGGAAAAAGCCAGGCAGATAATCAGCCCGACTTTCCAACATAGCTTCAAGCTCTGCATTGACATCGAAACCTCCTACACCCTATAGAGTGAATAAAAGACAAACTGCGTAACAGTTTAGCGACCTGCGACAGAATGTCAAAACCACCAACGAGTAAAGACGAGATGAACGCTCCCCACAAATCAGCCAAAGCCATAAAGATTCTCTCTCGGGCATCAACTCTGGCCAAAAAAGGTGAACCAGCCTATTATTAAAAGAATCGCACATATTTCACGAAATCTATTTGTACTTAATAAGGAGAATCCGTAATGGACATAAAAATCCGCAAAACAGCCCCACTGGAAGCAAAAACCGCCTGCCTGGTGATTGGTGTCTATGAAAAAGGCTTTTCTGACCCACTTCTGAAAGAACTTGACCAGAAATTGGGCGGCCTACTCCACCAGACCCAGCGTAACGGAGAATTCACCGGCAAAACGGGTGAAAAGATCCTTTTCCAACCCGCCGGTCATCTTCCGGCAGAACGGGTTCTTCTGATCGGCCTCGGATCTAAAGCAGAGAGCTCTGCCGAAAAAGTTCGCCAGGCCGCGGGCAATGCTATGCAGCAAGTGATTGAGAAAAAGCTGGGACAAGCAGCCTTCAAATTGCCCCTTAATGCAAAAGAGAACGCTCGTGCTGCACACATTCAGGCTACGGCAGAAGGCATTCTTCTCGCCAGCTACAAGTATGATCGATTTCTCGGCGAAAAAGCTAAAAGCTCGCGCAAGCTGCCAAAGACAGTGACCTTACTGATCGACAATGCACGCGAAAAGCAAGCTTGCGAATCTGCTCTGGAGAGAGCGCAAAAGATCTGTCGGGCAGTCATCCTCGCACGCGATCTGGTCAATGCACCGGGCAATATCAAATCGCCCGCTTACCTTGCCGAACAGGCCCAGACGGCTGCCAACGAAAGCACCCTGAAGTGTAAAATCCTTGGTCGGAAAGAATTGGTCAAAGAAGGACTTGGTGCCTTGCTTGGTGTCGCCCAAGGCAGTGTAAGCGAACCACAGTTGATCATCCTTGAACATAACGGTGGCAGCAAAAAAGAGGCACCCGTTGCTCTGGTCGGTAAAGGTGTAACCTTTGACTCCGGTGGCATCTCGTTGAAACCCGGCGAAAAAATGGATGAAATGAAGATGGATATGGCGGGCGCGGCAGCAGTCATCGGCACCATGCTGGCCGCCGCACTGTTAGAGTTGCCCATCAATCTGGTCGGCATCGTACCTGCGGTGGAAAACATGCCTTCGGGAACCGCTTACCGACCCGGCGACATACTGACCAGCCTTTCCGGCCAAACGATCGAAGTTCTGAATACCGACGCCGAAGGTCGTCTGATCCTCGCTGATGCCCTGACTTACGCAAAAAGATACGAGCCAAAGCTGGTCGTCGACCTGGCAACCCTGACCGGCGCGTGCATTATTGCCTTGGGACACCAGGCGACGGCGGTCCTCGGCAACGACCAGAAGCTTGTCCAGTCGCTATTGAACGCCGGAGAAGAAAGCGGTGAGCGGCTCTGGCAGCTACCACTCTGGGATGACTACGACCAACAGATCAAGAGTGACGTTGCCGACGTCAAGAACACCGGTGGCCGGGCAGCCGGAACCATTACGGCCGCAGCTTTCCTGAAAAAATTTGCTGACGACTTCCGCTGGGCACATCTTGACATCGCCGGGACCGCCTGGCGCGACCAGAACCAGCCCTATATTCCCAAAGGGGGTACCGGCGTTGGTGTCCGACTACTGGTCGCGTTTCTGCAAAAGCTGGCCGAGGGAGGCAATGAGGGATAGAAGCTAAGTAGCGGCAAGGATTAACGAGCCAGCAGTAAATTCAGCTGTTCAGCCACTTACGATACCGGCCTTTCATCTTGACAGAGGAGAGGCCGGTTGCTAGTTTGCTAAGTTGAGTTATAACTTTTGCATAAAGACTTCCTTCCAACGACTACGGATCCATGTCATGAGAGTACTGGTTTCTGACAAATTCCCCGCCGAAGGTCTTCAAGTCCTGGAACAGGCAGAAGGCATCGAGCTCGACTATCAACCTGGGCTGACAACTGAGCAGTTGCTGAAAGCTGTTGCCGAGACTGACGCACTGATTGTCCGCAGCGGCACACTGGTCACAGAAGAGGTCTTTCAAGCGGCCAACAAGCTCAAGGTCGTGGGCCGCGCCGGGGTTGGCACCGGCAATCTGGATCTGGATGCCGCCAACCGCAAAGGGGTCGTCGTCATGCACACCCCGTTCGGCAGCACCACGACCACTGCAGAGCACACCATTGCCATGGTCTTCGCCCTGGCCAGACAGATTCCGATTGCCAGCCAATCAACCAAGAGCGGCCAATGGGAATCAGATCGCTTCCTCGGCATTGAAGTCGCCGGAAAAACCATTGGCGTCATAGGCGCAGGTAAAATTGGTCAACTTGTGATCGAAAGAGCCCTCGCCCTGAAAATGAAACCGATTGTTTACGATCCTTATCTTACCGATGACGCGGTTCGTCTGTTCGGTGCAGAGCAGGTTAATTTCGATAAGTTATTGGCTCGATCAGACTTCTTGACTCTGCACATACCGCTGAATGCCGAGACCGCCAACATTCTCAACAGCGAAACCCTGTCCAGAGTCAAGCAAGGTTGTCACATCATCAATTGCGCCACTGGTGGCCTGATCGATGAAATCGCCCTGGCTGATGCGATCAGAAACGGACGTGTCGGCGGAGCAGCTATTGACGTCTTCGCCAAAGAGCCGCCAGAAGCGGACAATCCATTACTGAGCCTTGATCAAGTCATCTGCACCCCACATCTGCGCACCTCCACCCGCGACGCTCAGATAAACGTCACAGTACAAGTCGCCAACCAGGTCATTGACTTCCTGGGCAAAGGCATCATTGTCAACGCCGTCAACGTGCCTTCGATCAGCGCTGATCTGCTGGGCACCTTACGCCCACATATAGAACTTGCAGAACGTCTCGGTTCATTCCAGGCCCAGTTGTATGGCAAGGGGCTTGAAGAGGTTCACCTTGAATATGCTGGCACGGTCACCAATCACCCGACCGAACCTTTAACCATGGCCGCCCTGAAGGGCATCCTGACACCGATGATCGGATCTGAGGTCAACTACATCAACGCCACGCATCTGGCCAAGGAGCGCCGCATCCGTGTTACCGAGACCCGCAGCCAGACGAGTCGCGGATTCTCCAGCATGATACGCCTGACGGTAGTCGGCGCCGAAGGCGAACACGCTATCTGCGGAGCCATGTTTGGCGAAAACGACTATCGCATTGTACGCGTCAACGGCTGCTACGTTGAGGCAAGCCCCCACGGCCATATCCTGGTACTGTTTAACGAAGATCACCCAGGCATCATTGGCTTTATCGGCCAGGTGCTCGGCGAAGCGAAAATTAACATCGCGGGCATGAACCTGACTCGCCAATCAATTGACGGCCAAGCTGTCTCCCTGATCAATATTGACAGTTGTATTCCCGATGAAACTCTGAAAAAATTGCGCGCTCACCCGCACATCGTGGCCGCAAACCAGATCGTCTTATAAGGACCTGAACGTGCCAAACACCATTGAAACGCGGTTGCCGACCGGCGTGAAAGATTTTTTGCCGGTTAAAGCTGCCAAACTGGATTATCTGCAGCTCTCGCTGCGCAGCATCTACCATGCATGGGGTTTTCGTCCCGTTGTCCCGGCCGTTCTTGAGGACCTGGCGGTACTCGAGCTCGGGCTGGGAACGGATCTTCGCGAAAAGACCTTTCGTTTTGACGATCGCCAGACCGGTCGCTTGGTCGCCTTCCCGCCTGACATCACCCCCCAGATTGCGCGGATTGCAGCGACCCGCATGCGCGAGATGCCACTCCCCTTTCGGCTCTGCTACAATGGTCGGGTTCTACGCCATACCGAACAGCGCCTCGGCAAGGACCGGGAGATTTTTCAGTCCGGTGTGGAATTGATCGGTCTCAGTAGTGCGGAGGCTGACGCCGAAATGATCGCCATGGCCGTGAAATGTCTACAGGCTGTTGGTGCCACCGAGTTCACTATCGACATCGGTCAGGTTGAATTTCTGCGTGGGATTCTGAATGATCTGCCCCTCGATGCGACACAAGCCCGCGCGGTTCGCAAAGCCATCGCGGCCAAGGACACGTCCGGGCTGCAACAACTGCTCAAGGATTCGCCGGTCACTGATCAGCAACGCGCAGAGCTGCTTGCTCTGCCCAGACTCTATGGCGGTCGCGAAATTCTCGCTCAGGCTCGTCAAGTGATCACCAACCAGGCCTCACAAAAGGCTCTGGATAACCTTGAAAAGATACTTGAAGTCCTCACTGTCTACGGTGTAGAAGAACATATCACTTTAGACCTTGGTGAAATGCGTGGTTTCGATTATCATAGCGGGCTGGTCTTTCAGGGGTTTTTGTCGGGGTTCGGTAGAGCTGTCTGCTCCGGAGGCCGTTATGATGGCCTGACCGGGCGTTACGGTTTCCCGGCACCGGCCACAGGCTTTGCCTTCAATCTTTACAACCTGCTCTTTGCTCTCGACAGGACCCTTGATGAGCGCGCGGAGGAAGGGAGCGACATTTTGCTCTTCTCGTCGGTGCAGGACAAAGCACCGGCACAGCGTCTGGCGGTGACCTTGCGCAACCAGGGATACTCGGTGGCGCGGGATATTATTGAGCGTGACCAGGCAGCCAGCCTCGACTATGCCCGGCGCATGCATTATCGTTATTTGTTGGTGCTCAATGCATCTAAAGAAGGACTAACCCTGATTCAGATATCGGATGGCAATGAGAGCAGCGTGACCCACGCAGCGATCGAATCGGGACAATTTAAAATTTAATAAAACTCGGAGAGCTAACATGGCAAACGTCGTCATTATCGGCGCCCAATGGGGCGACGAAGGCAAAGGTAAAGTTGTCGACATCTACACCGAACATGCCCAGCAGGTCGTTCGTTACCAGGGCGGCAACAACGCCGGACATACACTCGTGGTCGGTGATGAGAAGGTCGTTCTACACCTGATTCCTTCCGGTATTCTGCATCCCGGCAAGCGCTGCGTGATCGGCAATGGTGTTGTCCTTGACCCGAAGGTCTTCCTCGGTGAGATTGAAGGCCTGAAGAAAAGGGGCTATCTCAAGGACGACCGGCAGTTGGTTGTGGACAGCAACCTGCACATCATCATGCCCTGGCACAAGGCAATCGACCTGGCGAGAGAAAAAGACACCGACCGCAAAATCGGTACCACCGGACGTGGCATTGGCCCCTGCTATGAGGACAAGATCGGCCGACGCGGGATCCGCATGAGCGACTTGATAAAACCCCAGGTATTCCGACGCAAGCTCAGGGAAGTCCTGCCGGAAAAGAATTTTTTGCTGGAAAAGTTTTTTGGTGAAGCTCCGCTCGACGAAGAACAAATCCTTACAGAGTACACAGGGTATGCGCAGCAGATTGAAAAATTTATTGGCAACGGCTCAAGCTCTCTCAATGCAGCGATTCAAAAAGGTGAGAACCTGTTGTTCGAGGGCGCCCAGGGAACTCTGCTTGATATCGACCACGGCACCTACCCTTACGTGACGTCGTCATCCACCTGCATCGGTGGCGTCAGCACCGGCACAGGCGTTGCTCCAAGCCACATTTCCGGTGTGATTGGCATCAGCAAAGCCTACTGTACCAGAGTTGGTGAAGGTCCCTTCCCTTCGGAACTGCACGATGAGATGGGTGAGCGTCTGCGCAAGGCTGGCAACGAGTTCGGCTCAACCACCGGTCGCCCGCGCCGCTGCGGCTGGTTCGATGCCGTCGCCCTGCGCGAAGCGGTCCGTCTCAACGGCTTGACCGGTCTGGCGATCACCAAGCTCGACGTCCTCAACGAACTGGAAAGCATCAAGGTCTGTACGGCATACTCTTACAAAGGCCAACTGCTCGAGGAATTCCCTCGTGATGCGGACATCCTCCAGGAGTGTACGCCGGTCTATGAGGAATTCGATGGTTGGTGCAGCGATATCTGCGAAGCTAAAACCATGGCCGACCTGCCTGCTGCTGCCAAAGCGTATCTTGCAAAGATGGAAGAACTGGTAGGATGCCCCGCCGTTCTGGTTTCCGTTGGTCCGCGTCGCGACCAGACGATCCAGGTCAGCAACCCGTTCGTCTGATCATCTTTTTTAAAAAAAACAACGAAACGCACCACATCCGATAATCTGTAAACGCAGGACATTGCAAAGGCCACCCTCACCGGGGTGGCCTTTGCAATTATGCGAGCCGGACTCAATCTGCCAGCCCAAACTGGGAGCATAAACAGACTCATCCGCCTCTGAAGTATTCTTTAAAGTTTCCAACAATTCCTTCAGCCTTCTCCTCAGACCTTGTTATAATGCGAAAGCAATTAAAATCAAAAAAACTCACAAAACGCTAACAAACAAAAAAGATTATGACGGAATCCGATTATTGAGGAGTAACGATTCAACACCCGGCTCTATCCGCACAGCATGCGGGCGGCTGCTGTTGCCTGCGGGGAGTTAAGTCACAACGTTGGACGCTGGCAATCGCGGTAGACCGCATGCCTTCACAGAATCACGAAACAGTTACATTGAAGAGATCAATGGCGAGGGGTTATGTCAGATCAAAAAAAGACCGTTCTGGTTGTTGAAGACGAAGAAGACATTCTGGCTCTGTTGCATTTCAACCTGATCAAGGCGGGCTACAATGTCGACTGCGCTACCCACGGCGAAGAGGCCCTGGCAGCCGTCTCGGCGCAGAAGCCTCATCTCATTCTGCTCGACTTGATGTTGCCCGGTATCGATGGCTTGGAAATCTGCCGTCGGTTAAGGAACGACGAGGCAACCAGCGAGATCCCGATTATTATGCTCACCGCCTGCGGCGAAGAGGCCGATGTGGTCCGTGGCCTTGAGCTTGGCGCTGATGACTACGTCACCAAACCCTTCAGTATCAAGGTTCTGCTTGCCCGGGTTCAAACTGTCATGCGCCGCAGAAGCGAGTTGCAAGAGCAGACGGAGACCGAAGAACTGGTTCGGGGCGCGCTGCGCATTCACCCGGGGCGCAATCTGGTGCAGGTTGATGGCGCAACGGTTGAACTGACTTTCACCGAGTTTCGCGTCCTCGAGGCTCTTGCAGGTCGACCTGGCTGGGTGTTTACTCGCTACCAGATTGTCAATGCGGTTCGCGGCGAAGATTATGCCGTTACTGATCGGGCCGTTGACGTGCAAATCGCCGGGTTGCGGAAAAAGCTAGGGGCCTGTGGTCACTACATTGAAACTGTGCGTGGCGTTGGCTATCGCTTTCTGGAGGGCTTGTGAATCTTAATCGGCGGCGACTAGTCTGGCAGCTCTATCCCTCTTTCCTGTTACTGATCTTACTCGTGTTGTTGGCCGTTGGCTGGTTTGTATCGGTTGAGCTGCGCACTTTTCATTACCGGCAGACTGCTGATGATCTGCGTGCCCGGGCACAATTGGTCGAACATCAACTCAAGGGGCAAATCAGCGACAGCCGCCAGAACCGGCTGAAACAGCTGGTTAAGCAGCTTGGGGAGCGATCAAACACCCGCATCACCATTATCCTGAAAAACGGCCGCGTAGTGGCTGATTCTCACGAAAATGCGGACCAGATGGATAATCATGGTCAGCGGCCAGAGGTTTTGCAAGCGCTTGCCAATCAGCAAGGGATGTCAATCCGCTTTAGCAACACCCTTGGGCAATCATTGATGTACGTGGCAGTTCCGGTTTCTGACGGAGGTCAGCTGGTCGGGACTATCCGTACCGCCTTGCCGGTGTCTGATATTGACGACACCCTTAAGGGGATTTACTGGCAACTTCTGCTTGGCGGTTTGGTGATTGCGGCCCTGTTAGCTCCAATCTGCTGGTGGTTCTCACGGCGTCTCAGCCGACCTCTGGAACTGATGACCGCAGGAGCCGAGCGCTTTTCACGCGGAGAGCTGGCTCTCCCCATGGAGGTAACCGGCTCTGAAGAGACCGCTCGTCTGGCCGAAGCGATGAACCGCATGGCACTCCAACTGGCTGAACGGATTGAGCGTGCAGTTGAACAACGGGGTGAAATTGAAGCGATACTTGGCTGTATGATCGAAGGGATCGTCGCGGTCGACAACGACGAACGGGTTATTCGCCTGAATAAGGCTGCGGCCGAGCTGTTTGCTGTTTCACCAAAACTACGTTCTGGTCGCCCCATCCAGGAGGTGATCCGCCAGGCCGAACTGCAGCGCTTCATCCGTCAGGCTTTGAGCCAACGGGGACCGCTCGAAGATGAGCTGGTGATGCACGGTCCTAAAAAACGTTACCTGCACATTCAAGCAACGCCACTGATGGGCAATAGTGATGAACGGGTCGGTGTACTGATTGTGCTTCATGATCTCACCAGACTGCGCCAACTTGAATCGGTCCGGCGTGATTTTGTTGCCAACGTCTCCCACGAGTTAAAAACCCCGATCACTGCCATTCGCGGGGCGGTTGAAACTCTGCTCGATGAAGAGTTTGCTGATGCGACTGGTCAGCGTTTTCTGCAAATCATTTTTAAGCAGAATGAACGTCTTAATGCTCTGGTCGAGGATCTGCTTGATCTATCGCGGATCGAACAGGGAGCTATCCAGGGGGGCTGGGAACTAACGAGCTCTCCCCTGCGTCCTGTTTTGGAAAGCTCGCAGGCTGCCTGCGAAGGCTTACTTCAGCAACAGCAGATCGATCTGCAGATCCTCTGTTCAGAGCAGCTTAAGGCCCGGATCAATGCGCCACTTTTAGAACAAGCAATTATCAATCTGCTGACAAATGCCCTCAAATATAGTGACCCTGGTGGGCAGGTAGTGATCGAAGCGACAGAGTTGGAAACACAGATCAGTATTCGGGTGCAGGATTTCGGCTGTGGCATCGAAAAGGAGCACCAACACCGAATTTTCGAGCGCTTTTATCGTGCAGATCAAGCACGTAGCCGTAACCTCGGTGGCACCGGCCTTGGACTCGCAATCGTTAAACATGTGGCTCAAGCTCACCGAGGCGAGGTTGAGGTGACCAGTACTCCGGGGCAGGGTAGCTGCTTTACTCTCCTGCTCCCGACGGGTTGAGAAAACGTTCTGATTCCTTACCAGCACAATCAGCGGTGTCAGATCTGGCGAACTCCTCACCTGCTGCTCACACAAACCTAACAATTCCGGAGCATCTTCACGACAGAAACTAAGCTAACAACAAAAACAGTCAAGGAGATGCACAGCAATGAAACAGTCAAGGAGATGCACAGCAATGAGACCGTTACTTACGTTGAAAAAAATCAGTCTGACCCTGGTGGTTCTGACTCTGGCCGCCACCAACGTTTTCGCCGAGCCTCTCAAGGTCGATGTTAACCTGAGCGATTACATCAAGGTTCAAGGCGTGGCTGGTAATCTGAACAGTGTCGGTTCCGACACCCTGAACAACATGATGACCTTTTGGGCTGAAGGCTTCCGTAAGAAATATCCCAACGTCAATATTCAGATCGAAGGCAAAGGTTCAAGCACCGCCCCCCCGGCCCTGATCGAAGGGACCAGCCAGGTCGGCCCGATGTCGCGCAAGATGAAGAACGAAGAGATTCAGGCGTTTGAAGCCAAGTTCGGTTACAAGCCAACGGCCATCGGTGTTGCGCTTGATTCTCTGGCAGTCTTCATCAACAAGGATAACCCGCTTGAGGGTCTCTCGCTGCAGCAGGTTGATGCGATCTTCTCCAAGAACCGCAAAGGCGGCTTGGCGACCGATGTCACCACCTGGGGTCAGCTTGGCCTGACCGGAGACTGGGCCAACAAGCCGCTCAGCCTCTACGGTCGTAACTCGGCTTCGGGAACCTACGGCTACTTCAAGGAAAAAGCACTCTTCAAAGGTGATTACAAGAATACCGTCAAAGAGCAACCAGGCAGCGCCTCGGTGGTTCTCGGGGTCACCGAAGATTTAAGCGGCGTCGGCTACTCCGGTATCGGCTACAAAACCTCCGGGGTCAAGGCGGTCGCTCTCGGCAAGAAGGATGGTGACCAGCAATACGAGCCGAACTACGAAAACGTTCTGAATGGCAAGTACCCACTCGGTCGCCTGCTCTACATCTATGTTGGCAAGGAGCCGAACAAGCCACTGCCAGCGCTGGTCAAGGAATTCCTTCACTATGCACTGTCAAAGGAAGGTCAGGAGATCGTGGTCAAGGATGGCTATCTGCCGTTGACTGCTGAAGTGGCCAAGAAGCAACTGGCTCTGCTCGACTAAGTCGAGTCGAGATAAAGTTGGAAAAAGTGGGCGGCTCTATCTCATTAAGAGGTAGAGCCTGTTCGCGCATTTAGAGTTTATGAATCGAGACGCTATGAACCCCGCATTTCTGAAAAAAATAAAACGCAATGATCGTCTGGCCAAGTGGTTGATTACCATCGGCGGCATGGTGATTATTTTCAGCGTTATCTTCATCCTGGTACTGATTGCCGAGGTCTCCCTGCCCCTCTTCTTCTCCGCCGAGGCCAAACTCTACGCCAAGGTTGAGACGATCCGTCCGCAGAACATTCTGGCCATAGGTATGGATGAATATCTCGAAACCGGCTATTCCCTGGACGACCGTGGCGAGCTTACTTTTTTCAGCATCAAAGACGGCAGTGAACTTGACCGGGTACAACTGGCCACGGATGGCCCCGCCACACGCCTTGTCTCAGTGGAAAGTTTCGGTCGTTTGAATCATGCCCTGCTCTGGGAGGACGGTTCGCTGACCATTGAACAGATCCAGTTTAAACCGTTTTTCGATGAGGCGAACGGCAATCAGCGCAGCATATCCCATCAGGTTAAGCAACGAGCGCTCTTTGCGGCCAACACAGAAGGATCGTCGATCAAGACGCTGGCACGCGTTAGCAGCGAGGGCCGCCGGACCCGCGTTGATCTGCTGGAGAATGGTCGTCTGCATCTGCAGCAGCAGGAGATATCGGAAAACTTTCTTGGCGAAGAAGAGACCAGTGAAAATAGTCATGATTTAGAGTTGGAGGTCGTTGGTCTGGTTAGCACCTTGGCACTGAGTAGTGACGGGCAGCAACTTTACGTTGGCACTGACCGTGGCGAACTGCTGCGTTGGGATCTGGCTGACAGCGCAGCACCGGAGCTGACCGATCATTTACAGGCCTTTGACGATCAGCGCGCGATTACTGCCCTGAACATGGTGTTCGGTGATATCTCCCTGGCGGTAGGAGATGCCCAGGGTGAGGTCAGCACCTGGTTCCCGGTGCGCAACGACGGTGGCGGGCGCACCCTTACCCGGATTCACAACCTTACCCAACATTCGGGAGCGGTGCAGACGATTTCTCCCTCCACGCGAGACAAGACGGTTTTCAGCCTCGCGGTCGATGGGTTGCATCTGGATCACATGACCAGCGAGCGTTTTCTGCTCGCTCTGAACCCACCAGGGAAGCTGGCAATCTTCGCCTTGACAACCCGCGGCAATGCCTTGATTGCTCTGACTGAAAGTGGCAGCTTGCTCAGCTGGAAGCTCGACATCCCACACCCGGAAGTGAGTCTCGGTACTCTGTTCGGCAAGGTCTGGTACGAGAGTTACGACGAACCCGTCTACGCTTGGCAATCCTCGTCTTCGAGCGATGACTACGAGCCTAAACTCAGCCTGATGCCGTTAATTTTCGGCACTCTGAAAGGGACCTTCTATGCCATGCTGTTTGCCGTGCCTCTGGCCATTTTTGGGGCGATCTACACCAGTCAGTTTGCCCGGCCACGGTTTCGCGAAGTCATCAAACCGGCGGTCGAAGTTATGGCAGCGGTACCAACCGTTATCATCGGCTTTCTCGCCGCACTCTGGCTGGCACCGCTGATCGAACGCTCTTTGGGTTCGTTGTTTCTCAGCCTGATACTGGTGCCGTTATCGTTGATGGTCAGCATCCTGCTCTGGCAGGCGGCGCGTCAGATTGAGGCGTTGAAACGAATTGAGCGCGGTTTTGAGTTTCTGGCCGTGGCGCCGATCGTGATCATGGCCGTCGCCATCGCCGTTAACCTCGGGCCGGGTCTGGAGAACTGGTTGTTTGCTGGCGACCTCAAACAGTGGCTGTTTACTGAGCTGGATACCCGCTACGACCCACGGAACTGTATCATCATCGCCTTTGCCATGGGTTTTGCGGTCATCCCAATCATCTTTACCATCGCCGAGGACAGTCTCTCTAACGTTCCGGCAAGTCTCAGGGCCGCCTCTCTGGCACTGGGAGCCAGTCGCTGGCAGACCGTCTGGCGAATCATTCTGCCCTCAGCCTCACCAGGAATCTTTGCCGGGACCATGATCGGTTTTGGTCGTGCGGTCGGTGAAACCATGATCGTGCTTATGGCGACCGGCAACACGGCGATCATGGATTTAAGCATCTTCAACGGCATGCGCCCCCTTTCTGCCAATATTGCCGTTGAGATACCCGAGGCGCCAGTCGATAGTTCTCTTTACCGAACCCTCTTCCTCACCGCGGTCATTCTGTTTGTCATGACCTTTATTGTGAATACCGTCGCTGAGGTTGTTCGCCAGCGGTTGCGCGCCAAATATGGCCGTTTCTAAAGGGCTGCTATGATATCTCAACCGAAAAGAACAAATAGCTACTGGCGGGCTGGTGAGCCGATGGTCTGGCTTTCGGCAGCCGCTTTAACACTGACTCTGCTCAGCGCTGCAATTCTGTTGATCGTCATCATGGTCAACGGTCTTGGCGTCTTCTGGCCGTCACCACTGCAGAGACTGGAGCTCAAGGATGGCAGCCTGGTTTATGGTCAGCAGATAAAAGTCGAAGAGACGGCGGACAAATCGGCCCTGCGGCGGCAGTACAAGATCGCCAATCGTGATCTCTATGGCCTCGATTTTCGTTGGATTGATGAAGCGCAGATCCTGACTGAAACAACACCAGAAGAGCTGCTGGTTCTGGAACGGATCGAGCACGGTGATTTTTACGGAACTTTGAAAAGCTTTGAGATCAGCAAAAGCGTGGGCCCAGCGACGCTGGCCAACCTGCGGCAGCAGCTGCAAATAGCGAACAACGATCTGGCCCAGCTGGCTGAGCTTGTAGAAAAACTGAATACAGCCAGTTATCGCATGGAGAAGTTGCGGCTTGAACTGCAGAAACTCGACTATCGTAAGATCGCCATCGAAGATCCAGCTCGCGTACAACTCATGGACGAGAAAGTCAGATTAGAAGCCCAGTTCACGGAGCTGGTTAAACTGCAGACCAAACGTCAGGCAGCTGCGCGTCAGGCCAAGGCGGTCTTTGCCGATGCTGCGGGGCAAGAGAAGTCGATCGCCTTGGTCGACATTGTTCAGGCCTATGCTCCGAATCAGATGTCAACCGCTGACAAGCTGCTCTTCTACGCATATAAATTGAAAGAGTTATTGCTCGGCGAACCGCGCGAATCAAACACTGAAGGTGGGCTCTTCCCGGCGATTTTCGGCACCGTGATGCTCATCTTCGTCATGAGCCTCTTCTCCTTCCCGTTGGGGGTGATCGCTGCGATTTATCTGCGCGAGTACGCCAAAGAAGGCATTGTTGTGCGGATTGTGCGGATTGCAGTCAATAATCTGGCAGGCATTCCCTCGATTGTCTACGGCATCTTCGGCCTCGGCTTCTTCATCTACGGTATCGGCCATGGCATCGACAGCTTGTTTTTTCCAGAACGCCTGCCCACTCCAACCTTTGGCACTGGCGGTCTGCTCTGGGCCAGTCTGACCCTGGCGCTGTTGACCGTACCGGTGGTCATCGTCTCGACCGAAGAGGCCTTGGGCGCGATTCCACGCGAGATGCGCGAAGGCTCTTATGCGCTCGGTGCAACCAAGTTTCAGACCCTGTATCGGATTCTGCTGCCGATGGCCTCACCCGGCATCATGACCGGCTTAATCCTGGCCATGGCTCGTGCCGCCGGAGAAGTCGCGCCACTGATGATCACCGGGGTGGTCAAGTTGGCCCCGGCCTTGCCACTCGACGGCAATTTCCCTTTTCTTCATCTGGACCGCAAGTTCATGCACCTTGGTTTTCATATCTACGACATCGGCTTTCAGTCACCTAATGTCGAGGCCGCCAAACCGATGGTCTTTGTGACCACATTGCTGCTGGTTCTGATTGTGCTGTTGATGAGCAGTGTCGCAATCCGCCTTCGTAATAAAATGAAAAAACGCTATACTTTCGGAACGTTCTAGGAGTACAGAAAAAATCATGAACAGCATCAAAATTGACAACCCGATTATCGAGGTAGAAAACCTGTGTTTTTTCTATGGCGATTCACAAGCAATTCACGGCGTTGACATTTCTTTTCCGGAAAAACAGGTGACCGCCCTGATCGGGCCTTCCGGCTGTGGCAAGAGTACCCTGCTGCGCTGTTTCAACCGCATGAATGACCTGATTGACATCAGCCGGGTCGAAGGCAAGGTATTGTTGAGCGGTCAGAATATTTATGACCGCAGCACCGACATCATCGAACTGCGGCGGGAAGTTGGGATGGTGTTTCAGAAGCCGAACCCTTTCCCGAAATCAATTTATGAGAACGTTATCTACGGCCTGAGGATCGCGGGTGAGAATGACCATAAATTGCTGGACGAGCGCGTCGAAAGCTGTCTGAAGGGCGCCGCGCTCTGGGACGAGGTCAAAGATCGGCTACAGGACAGTGCTCTCGGCCTCTCTGGTGGTCAAATGCAGCGGCTCTGTATCGCCAGGGCGATCGCTGTCAATCCCAAGGTTATTCTGATGGATGAGCCCTGCAGCGCCCTGGATCCGAAATCAACCGCTCGCGTTGAAGAATTGATCAGCGAGCTGCGCAAAGACTTTACGATCATCATAGTGACTCACAATATGCAGCAGGCCGCGCGAGTTTCTGATTTTACAGCCTTTTTGTTTGAAGGGAGTCTCATAGAATATGGTCTGACCGACCAAATTTTTGTCAAACCACGCAACAAACAAACAGAAGACTATATAACTGGCCGCTTTGGCTAAACCCTTTTTTGAAAGGCATCCCACATGGCAGTTTTAATGCAGCAAGAACTTGATTCCCTGAAAAAGAAACTACTGGTGCTCAGTGCCGAGGTTGAGGGGCGCGTAAAGCAATCGGTGCAGGCTCTTCTCACCGGAGACCACAAACTGGCCCAAAAAGTACGGAAGGGGGATGCCCAGATTGACAACATGGAAATCGAACTTGAAGAAGAATGTCTTAAAATTCTAGCTCTACATCAGCCGGTTGCAACGGATCTCCGCTTTATCGTTTCGGTCTTAAAGATCAATAACGACCTCGAGCGTGTTGCCGACTTTGCGGTCAACATTGCCCAGAGATCGATTAATTTAAGTAACGATGGTCGAATTAAATGCCCCTACAATGTTGCCGCTATGGCAGAGGTTGTAGAGAAAATGCTCAAGATGGCTCTTGATTCTTTAGTAGAAAGTGATACAGAACTGGCTCGCCAGACAATCAAGCTGGACGACGATGTCGACAATATGCACAGGGAAAATTTTATCAGCGTTAAAAAAGCCATCAGGAAAAACATTGATGATCTGGATGGCCTGGTTTACTACCTGTCGATTTCGCGCTATCTCGAACGGATGGGTGACCTGGCAACCAACATCGCTGAAGATGTCGTCTATCAGGTTGACGGCGAAATTATTCGTCACGGCGGCATTCAGGGCTGTCAGTAAGACTGGTACGTCACTAGCACGTCGCTAAGATTCCTGATCATCAAAGTTCTCAACAAGCCACCCTGCAGGGTGGCTTGTGTCGTTTTGGGAAAGATTGGGCAAAGCGAAACCGCTTGTTTAAGAAAAATAACAAAAAGCTTACATACTGTTAACACAATTCAAGGAAAAACCATGGAAAGTAGCAGCAATTAAAACAACAAAGTGGAGATAAAAACAGATGCTTAACAGAATTTTGCTACGAACTGAAAATCACATGCTGACGCATAACAAGTGTCCTTACTACAACGGAAGCAAGCAGCTCTGCATAGCTTCAGCAAGTCGGATGATCCCGCCCCACAATAAGCAATTGCGTTATTGTGCATCAGACGATTACGATAATTGCTCATTATATCTTTGCAAAGCGCTTCGCAGCAGCCGCCATCAAGGTCTGGACCGCGAAACCCTTTTCGACAGCGGCAAATAAACGCTATTTAAAGCCTTTCAGTAAATTGGGGAAATATGCAAAAAGAAGTGATTAAAGATGTTACGGGAATTTGTTTGGAAACATTATGCCGGACCCTTCTCAGCCTGCTTCTGATGGTTCTTCTGGCGGGGATAGCTTACGGCGTGGCACGCTGTGCGCTTGACCTGTTTGCCGCCAGCGGGCGCTTGCTCAACGGCTCCGGATTGCACGAAGCATTGAAACAGCTGGTCGTGAACGTGTTGATGGTGCTTGCCGTAGTCGAACTTTTTCGGACGGTGAAAGCCTACTTCAGCGAAGGACGGGTCAAGGTCACCTATATTATCGATACCGTGCTGGTTGTGGTGATCACCGAGATTATGGGGTTCTGGTACCGGGAGGTGGAAATTGAAAGGGTCGGCGTGGCAATTGCCTTGGTTGTGGCGCTGATGGGCGTGCGCATCAGCGCCATTCGGTTTTCACCGAAACGACGGGAATTGATGGATGAGCTTTAGACTTAAGCCAAAAAAGGTGAAGTTGGGGACCGGTTTAATGCGACGTAATTTGAAGACGCAAAAGTAAAGCACATTCTTTGTTCGCAAAAAGGCAGTAGAGTTCTACTGAATAAAGTAGCCAGCAACCTTCCAATGACCGCCCTCAAGCATCACCGTCACGTATTCGGAAACACTCTCGGCTCGTTGATATTTTGATTTAAAAATCAGCGAGATATACTCTCCATCCGGGCTGTCTTGGGCAGTAGGAGAGTAACTGGCGCTCTTCTTCACACGCTCGATCAACTCTCCAGAAAGGCTCCGTGCCTTGGTCAACTTTTCAACCCAATCCTTTTCGGTCACCTTCTCTTTCATCATATCTGCCGACATTTGCCAACTCTCAGCGTACTGCCCAGCATCAATCAGCTGAAAAAACTCCTTCGCTACCACAGTTGCCTTTTCCGCTTTTTCCGTATCTGGCTTTTCATTGAGAATCGGATAAATGATCATGAACACGGCAGCGACAATAAGCACAAGATGAATACGAAATTGTTTCGGGATCAAAATAAACCTCCGGTGCATCTAAAGTTTCGAAGCGATATCTACTATGGAAAAGGGTTCAGGTCTACACATTTCATTTTTTGTGACGATTCAGATCCAACGCCAATACGCACAGCATGTGGGCTGCTGTTGTTGCCAGCGGGAAGTTAAGTGACAACGTTGGACGCTGGCAATAGCTGCAGACCGCATGCCTTTACTAAAGTGCCGAACAGATGACCATTTTCGCACAAATCAAATTAAACCTTTGTTGCTACCTGACTTCTCAAAGGCTACGCATCCTGCCCCAGGCGGCGGAAAGCGGCCAGCACATCATTCTGATTGAGGATACCCACCAGCTTTTGTGGATCATCAGCGTCGACTACGGGAAAATAACTGATGTTGCGATGCAACTGTAGAACCTTCAGCGCTTCACGCAGAGGTTGATCCGGCTGCAGACAATATTGCGCAGTAGTGGTCAAATCTCCGGCAACCACCAAAGGCACCAGCGCCGGTTCAAAAAGCAGGTTGCGGATTTCCGTGTAGTCAATGACACCGATAAAACGGTTGCTGCCATCGACCACCGGGAACCGATCGTAGCGGCTGTGAGCAATATGCTTGAGCAGTGCGTAATAAGGAGTGCTATGCAGTACCGTCTCCACATTTTGTCGCATGATATGCCGCACCAGGATATCGCCTGGATCTTCCAATTTGTGCCCTACCGGAACACCCAGGGAGCTACGAAAATGGTGCACGACATTATGCATTCCTTCCAAAGTTCCCACCGGAGCCCGTTTCTGCAACAGTGCGAGAATCGGCACTTCTCCGGACCGCACCAGGCCATGGCGCACCGCAAGCGGCCCTACCAGTTCGAAGACCACCACGGCACCAAGCACAACCGTTTCCAGCAGCTTGCCACCGACTGGCCAGTGGTTGGCAAGTTGCGTCGCCAGACCGATGGCAACACCAGCTTGTGCCATCAGGGTCAAACCGACATAGGCTTTTTCGTTCGGTCCGAAGCCGCTGAGCCGAGCGCCAATAGCTGCTCCCAACCATTTACCAATGGTCCGGGCTATCACATAGGCTACGCCGATCAGACCGATGTGGGTCAATGTCTCGATATGCAGATTGGCTCCGGCCAGCACGAAAAAAGCGACATAAAGCAGGTAATCAACCTGGCGAATATCCTCCTGAAGCCGATGCCAGCGTGGGCAGCTGTTCGCCAGGGTCATCCCCAGAATCAGGCTCGCCAGCAGTGGGTCGATCTGCAACGTTCGACAGATAGCTACATTGACGGCAATACCTCCGAGCATCAGAATCTTGTTCTCACTCGGCAACTCCAGTCGTTGAGCCCATACTGACATGGCAAAACCCATGAGGGCACCGACCAGAACCGGCCCGGCCATACGCAGAATGAGGACACCAAAGCTCTCACCCGGGAAGATAAAGATGTGAGCCAGAACGGCAAAGCCGAGGACTGAAACAAGATTATTAAAACCGACCAGAGTCAAGACCACACTGGTTACAGGGCCCTCTGCCTCATATTCACGAATAACCATCAAGGTCGCGGCCGGAGCGGTTGCTACAGCAATAACACCAAGGAACAGGGCAAAGGCCAGAGACGTCTGCCAGAGAGTCATGCCCGGCACAGTCTTTTGCAAAATGGCAAGATTGACCGTTAGAACTGCGCTGACAACCAGAAAAAAAGTCAGCAAAATCTCACTGCCAGAAAAAAGCAGGATGCGATGCCGCCAGCGCTCGAGATAACTGATTTCGAAAAGGCCGCCGATATGCATCAGGATCAGCGCTAAAGCCATTTCAGAGAGGGGCCTTAGCTCCAAAAGCACTTCCGGAGGTAAAAGTACTGGCAGGTTGGTCAGATGAGCGAATGACGGCCCGATCAACAGACCAGTCAAAAGATACCCGGTAACTCGAGGAATATGGCAAGCCGATGCCAGGCGTCCACCGATCAGTGCGCCGAGGAAGATACAAGAGAAAGCTATCAGTAGTGGCAGAAGAGAGTCACTCATAGCGACAAAATATCACAACTTGCAGGCGTGACCAAGCGGAACAGGAGCCGTTTTGTTTTGCGGCAGACAAGTCATATTAAAGCGTTTGACTATCGAAGGGTGTGCAAACTTAACCAGCATCGGTTTTCCGGGCTCGCACGCAAAAGGAGAATTCACTTTCTACCAATGCACGGTACATCAAGGGGGGCAAAATTCTGTGCACATCACGCCGTAATGGCTCATACATTGCCTGTCGTTCAGCAGCAAAAGACATATTTTCCCGCTCAGAAGCTGGCACGATCCAGAATTTTCGCTGTCAAGAAGCAAAAAATAGAGTATTCTTTATTTTTGGAAACAGTTGCAAAAGGCGGCACCCCAGAATGGTTTACTGGGGAGTCATGGCTGGTATTTACTGATTTGTCACGCTTTGGGAATGATTACAAAGGTTATAACTCAGCACAAATAACAATTTTTGTCATTCCAGGCGAAACCCTCGGGATTAACCAACGTTGTTCAGACCGTTGCAAGATGTCCTATACTAACTTTTTTTTGCAGGAGCCAACCTGACACGCGGAGATCCATCATGACAGTAGAAAAAGAGCCCTCCTCCATGACCATTCTCGTCGTCGATGATGACAAGTACGTGCTCGAATCGCTTCTCTTGTTCATCAGCGACCAGGGATACAGGATTATTACAGCGAACAACGCTATCGAAGCCCTTGGGTTTCTTGAGACAAAAGACATCCAGATCGTGCTGACCGACATCAAAATGCCCGGTATGAACGGTATCGAACTGGCCGGAAGGATTCACGATCAATATCCGGATCTACCTGTCCTGATCATGACTGGCTTCGCCGAAATCGATGTGGCGATCGGCGCTTTGAAGCGCGGCGCTTTCGATTTCATCTACAAGCCGATCAATTATGATCAGCTGCTGCATTCCCTTGGCAAGGCGGCAGTCTTATGGCAGATGAAGAGCCGTGATAGAAATTACCGGCAAGACCTCGAAACGGAAGTGGCGAGAAAGACCAAAGAGCTCAGGGACCTGAACCATGAAATCATCCGTCGCCTGACCGTGGTTGCCGAATACCGTGACACGGACACCGGCCAGCACAATTCTCGAATCGGCCGTTTTTCCAGCATCATCGCCGAAGGAATCGGCCTGGAGGCCGATTTTATCGAGACGCTGTCTCTTGCCAGTTCTCTGCATGATATCGGCAAGGTTGCGGTCCCGGACAGTATCCTCTTGAAGCCCGGCGCACTGACCGGTGAGGAGTTCGCGGTGATCAAGAGCCACTCGAAGGTCGGAGCAAAGATGCTGTCAGGCTCGGCGCATGCGGTTATCCAGTTGGCCGAATCAATTGCCTTGAATCACCATGAGCGCTGGGATGGTGGCGGCTACCCGAACGGGCTGAAGGGAGAAACAATCCCGATCGAGGGGCGGATCGTGATGCTGGCGGATCAGTACGACGCCCTGCGCGCGCAACGTCCCTACAAGAAGCCTTTCAGCCACGAAGAAGCAAGTCAGATCATTCTCGTAGGAGACGGCCGCACCCACCCGGACCATTTTGATCCACAGGTCCTTGAAGTTTTCAGACAAAAACAGGCCGAGTTCGCCCTTGCCTTTGAAGAGTTGCATGACGTGTAAAGCGCTATACAGACGCGAGCCCCTTAGTTTTTACCCCCCCGGTTGTTAAAAGGATTTGCCGAGATGTCCGACAATCACCGCAGTAATGATTTGAATCGTGAAAAGTTGCAGGTGGCGACGGATATCAGCGAGCGTCAGAATGCAGAAGGATCGTTGCTGGAGCGGACCGATTTCACAGTCAACCTGATTGAGAGCTTGGCACCGGCAACCTTCGTCATCGACGCACAGCACAGGATCATCATCTGGAACAAGGCCTGCGAAGAGCTCACCGGAATGGCAGCGAGCACCATGATCGGCACCGATCATCAGTGGAAGCCCTTTTACGATCATCCGCGCCCGTGCCTGGCAGACATTGCCCTCGATTCCGGCTTCGATGGCCTTGCAGAACACTATACGACCTATGCAAAATCGACCTTGGTTGAACAGGGACTGCGTGCCGAAGGATGGTACAAACAACTGAACGGCAAGGATCGTTATATCCTCTTCGATGCCGCTCCGGTCTATGACCGTTCTGGCAAACTGCTCGCTGCTATCGAGACCCTTCAGGACACCACGCAACAAAAGCTGGCGGAAGAAGGGTTGCGCCTGCAAAGCGTGGCCCTGAAAGCTGCAGCCAGCGCCATTGTCATTACCAATCGCAACGGCTCGATTGAGTGGATCAACCCGGCATTTTCCGAGCTGACCGGCTACAGCGCTGAAGAAGCCATTGGCAAAAACCCTCGGGAGCTGGTCAAATCCGGCATGCACGATAGTGCCTTCTATGAAGAGTTATGGGAGACCCTGCTTAATGGGGTAGTCTGGCGCGGCGAGATGACCAATCGCCACAAGAATGGCACCATCTATTACGAAGGGCAAACGATCACACCGGTCAAGAACACCGATGGACTCATCACCCATTTCATTGCCATCAAACGCGACCTCACTGAGCAGCGCAAACTTGAAGAGCAGTTGCGCCAGAGTCAGAAGATGGAGTCAATCGGCACCCTGGCTGGCGGCATCGCCCATGACTTTAACAACATATTGACGGCCATCAGCGGCTACGGCCAGCTAAGCCTCATGAAAATGGCGGCAGATGACCCGCATCGCCACAACACCGAAAGCATCCTTGAAGCTGTGGTTCGGGCGACTCATCTCACCCAGCAGATGCTGCTCTTCAGCAGAAAAAAGAGCAGCGACAAAAGGTCGGTAGACCTGAATGAAATCGTTGCCAATGTGGAAAAATTTCTAAAAAGAGTCATCGGTGAAGACATAGACTTCAAAACGGCCATTCATGAAACGCCGATCTCGGTTCTTGCGGACACCCATCAGCTTGAACAGGTGTTGATGAATCTGGCAACCAATGCCCGTGATGCCATGCCGCATGGTGGAGCATTAACGGTGACCACAAAGACTCTAAGCATGAGCAAGGACCTCGCATCGGCCCACGGTATCCCCTCGCCTGGCACCTGCGCCCTCATCACCGTTGCAGATACTGGCACAGGGATGGATGAGGAGACCCGGGAGCGGATCTTCGAGCCATTCTTCACCACCAAGGAAGCTGGCAAAGGGACGGGGCTCGGCCTTTCCGTCGTCTACGGCATCATCAAGGAACATAACGGCTATATCGACATCGCCAGTGAACCGGGGGCAGGGACGAACTTCTGCATCTATTTGCCACTCATCGATCAGGTGGTGGAGGCAAAGAGTTCGACTGTGGAAGACACCATTATCGGCGGTACCGAAACGATCCTCCTTGCCGAGGACGACAAGATGGTGCGGGAGATGACAGTGGCTATGCTGACGGAGTTCGGCTATACGGTCATTACCGCTGAAGACGGCGCGGACGCTGTACGCAAATTTACCCAGCAGAATGTGGCCATTGATCTGCTCCTCTTCGACCTGATCATGCCGATAATGAACGGCAAGGAGGCCTTCGACGAAATCCGCAAAGTCCGCTCCGGGATCAAAGTCATCTTCTCCAGCGGCTATGCACCCGAGACCCTCCGGCAAAAGCTGACTCTCGCCACCGGTGCCTACCTTATCGCCAAGCCATCGCCTCCAAATGAGTTGCTGCGTAAGGTGCGGAGTGTTCTCGATGGAGACGAAAGCTAGCAGCCTGTCGGACAATCAATAAACTGGCTGCAAATTCGTCTATTTGGTCCATATTTCAGCTCCTTTTCGACCAATAGCTACGGCTATTACTCTCAAATGAGCCAAAATCTGACCTCAAATATTCAAATTTTCGCTTC
>JAGXHM010000067.1 GCA_024636155.1 Deltaproteobacteria bacterium | reverse complement strand
TGAGTTTAGTGAGGAGTTCTCTCTTTATTTTGGTTCTGAGATAAATCAGATTTCATCTAAAGCTTTAGCCTCTTCTTTGCATTCCCTTAACGTAGTGGTCGATGGCATTAACTCTTCCCTTAATAGTGGAAAAGAGGTCTCTTTTCAGGTTAGGCCTTTTGAACCTGGAAGTTTCAATGTACCAGGAGAGATTATTCAATATGCTGTTGACCTGTCAGCACTTGTAATCCCCAATTACTCATACCTACCTGATATTCTTAAAATATTGAAAGATCTCTACTTGTTTAAAAAAGAAATCTCTGGTGACAAGATTAAGCATATTGATGAACAGTCTGGGGACGGAAATGTCAAAATAGAAACAGAGAGCGGAAAAGTTACTTACATTGATAACAGGGTATTTAATACCTACAAAAACAACACGATAGTTACTGATGCCATAGACACTGGTCTGTTAAGTCTTAAAGAATCACCAGATGTAAAGAGTTTTGAGATGAGAAGTGGAAGGTCGAATCTCATCAGTTTTTCTAGGGAGGAAATTAAGCGTTATAAACCTGTACCATATGTTGGCGGCATTCTGGATGATAAAGAAAAGATTGAGCATGTGAATTTGAATATCTTTAAGCTTGTATTCGATAGTAAGCGTAAGTGGGAGTTTGTCTGTAAAGGCCATAAGATATCGGCAGTAATTACCGATGAAAACTTCCATAAAAAGGTTTCTAATGGTGAGCCTTTTGCCCAGGGCGACTCTTTGTATGTTGAGTTGAAAACTCAGAGAAAGTTCGACAAAGCTACCAATACATACATTAATGTAGGATACGAAGTTACGAAGGTTCTGAAGCATATTCCAAGAAGTGAACAGCATGAGCTTGGGCTGGGAACTTAAAATAAATATTTAGATTTCACCTTGGGTGTCTGTGACCTAGCAATTCATTTCCGTTGTCTATATGCGGGAATCGGGGACACTCTATATTGAGTGTCCCTTTTGAGTGTCCCCATGTGAAAAGCAATTGAAAATTGTCTTGAGTTTTGATTTCCGCTAATATCACTACATCTTATTTAATTGGTTTGTTATGAAATTATATGGAGGGAATCATGCCACGTACTTCTCGGGCTGTAGCTGTCGGCTATCCGCATCATGTCACCCAACGCGGAAACAATCGTCAACCCGTCTTTTTTGATGATCAGGATCGTTTAACGTATCTTGATACTTTTCAGCAGTATTCAGTGAAATATCACCTTGATGTTTGGGCTTATTGTCTGATGCCTAACCACATCCATTTGCTCGTAGTGCCCCAAAATGAAGATGCTCTTTCGAGTGGGGTAGGCTTGGCTAATCAGGTATACACTCGTTATGTGAACCGCAAGTATTTTCGTTCTGGTCGGTTATGGCAAAATAGATTCTTCTCATGCATTGTCGACACAGACGAATATCTTTGGTCCGTTGCCCGTTATATAGGAAACAATCCAGTAAAGGCTGGATTGTCAAAGAATGCAGAGGATTATCGTTGGTCGAGTGCAAAGTGCCATGTAAGTGGCGAACTCAATTCTCTTTTGTTGAACACCAATTGGTTGAGCGAAGGAGAACTGGAAGCATATCGAAAATTTCTTTTAGAGGATGACGAAAATGAAATAAATATGATCAATCAAGCAACAAGGAGTGGTCGTCCGTTATGTGGTCCAGAGACTCTCCGGAAGCTTGAAATACTGTTGAATCGAAAGTTTTGAGGTCATGTTACAATCAGGGACACTCAAAACAGAGTGTCCCTTTTGAGTGTCCCCGGAGCCCCCGGAGCTGGGGACACCCAAAATTGAGTGTCCCAAATGGGTGTCCCAGCTTCTTTGACCTTTGAGTTGTTTGCACTGCATAAACTTCTTCGCTACAATCGTTTCGTTATTTAATTTTATTTATTTTTTTATCTATATTGGAGGGGAACATGCCACGCACTGGTCGGGTGCAGCGTTGCCCCTGGTTTTGATTTTAATGACTTCGAAATGGCACAATTCGAGAGTTTAAGTGATGAGTTTCCTCAGCATTCTGAGCTGATTGACCGCCTGACGCGTTAGGAGCTTGGTGCATTCATGACAACTAAAGTCAAGGGCAAACAAAAAAGAATCCGGCGATCGCCAACTATCTTGGGCATGGACGTTGCTGAATTCATTCGTATTAATGCGGACGCCATTTGGCTGTCTCAGAATGAAATGTGGGAAGAGATCGTGGAGCCTGAAGGGAGACCCGCGACCAGTTCTGTGTATGATGATATTCCTTTCTAATAGCGGTCGTTCCAGATTGCCGGTAAATTGTATTGGGAGGTTCGTTAGTATGGATTACAACACCATTGAAGATGCATTTCTATTTGTCAGCAGCGCTCCCTCTTTTGAGCATAGCGCGGTTGTGCATCGCATTACCGGGGAGTCATTTTATGCCTCTGAATTGGCCGGCGACAGCGAGATCCCAGAGGATGCCGAAGAGAGTGACGACTATCTGTGGATTCCACACAAGAACGATTTCGATCTAGGCAAACCGCTGGTAATGGAATTCGTTCGTGAACATTGTTCGAATCTGATCGATGAAATGTACGCAATCTTTCGTCGCAGGGGCGCCTACGCTCGATTTAAGGATCTGCTGGCGGAGCAGGATCTGCTGCAGGTGTGGTATGTTTTCGAGCAGACACGGACCCGAGAGGCTCTGTTGCGGTGGTGTGATGAAAATGGCGTTGTGCTGGGAGAGTCTAATGCAACTCGATCTCTTCTGCGACAACCGCCGCACCATCCGGTTGAATGACGCTGACCAGCGTATCTCGGTCAACCTGGATGATGGCGTCATGGTCAACTATGGCAAGTTTGGGGTGCTTGAATCGGGGGACATAATACCTATTCTAATGTCAGGCAAGTTGCTATCAGGGGCCAGTTTCTATAAACTGACCCCTGATTTTATTTTATGAATTGTTACAACTGGAGGGAATATCATGCCACGTCTATCGCGCCTGGTTGTTCCAGGCTATCCCCACCACATTACCCAGCGCGGCGTCCGTTCCACAGACATCTTTGCAGATGATCTGGATCGACTCAGCTATCTTCAGTTTATGGCAGAGGAGTCGGACAGGTTTGGTGTCACTTTCATGGGGTGGTGCCTTATGACGAACCATGTCCATCTGATTGCTGTTCCCGCGCGAGAAGACTCACTGGCACGAGCCATTGGCGAAGCCCATCGACGTTATACGCGAATGAAGAACTTTGCTGCTGGCGTGCGTGGTTATTTGTTTCAGGGACGATTTAGCTCATGTGTGCTGGATCAGCAACATCTTCTTGCTGCCGGACGCTATGTAGAAAGAAATCCTGCTAAAGCTAAGATGGTTGAAAAGCCGCTAGAATATCCATGGTCTAGTTGTCGGTACCATTGCGGATTGGTAGAGCATGACCCTTTGATTCGCGAGTGCAAGTTGCCCACGATGGTTGATGCCTGGGAGCGTTTCCTTCAGGAGAGAGATGAAGAGACTGAACGGAACCTGCGGAAAAAGACCAGGACTGGCCGACCGGCTGGTGACGATCGGTTTGTGTTGCGACTCGAAGTTTTAACGGGGAGGGCGCTGCGGGTGAAGCAACCGGGGCGGCGACTAAGATTAGAATAGCTATTATGTCCACCGATACCCCCGATACAACAAAGCGTCCCTTGTTTTATCACGCAACAGTGCTTTAATAACAAAGGAGGTGCGATGAGATTCCTGCTCTACAATATCCGCTATGCAACTGGCCCGAAGATGCGTAATTATGTCCGTTCTTCACAAAAGAACCTTGTATTGATCTCAAATTTTCTACGTGATCTCGAGCCGGACGTGGTCGGCCTGATCGAGGTGGATCATGGCTCATATCGCAGTGGCGGCATAAATCAGGCCGTACTTCTGGCGGAATCTTTGGGGCACTATCACTCACATTCTATCAAGTACGATCACGGTTCCTTCTGGAGACGTGTCCCAGTCTTGAATACGCAGGGGAACGCCTTTCTGACGCGGGGCCGCATCCGCAATGAAACCTTTCATTTTTTCAAGCACGGCGTGAAACGGTTGGTTATCGAGCTTGAACTTGAGCATGTCGTGGTCTACCTGGTGCATCTGGCGGTAGGGGCGCGAACGCGACACCTGCAGCTGAACGCTCTGTACGACTTGGTGAAACAGACCCGTCAGCCCTGCCTGGTCGCCGGCGATTTCAACATGCTCTGGGGCGATCTCGAAATCAATATGTTCCTGGCGGCAACTGGGCTGCAGAATGCCAATACCGTTGGGTTGCCAACCTACCCGAGCAAAAACCCGTCCCGGCATCTTGATTTTGTCCTGTACAGCAAGGGGATCAAGATTCGCGACTTCCAGATTCCACGGGTGGCTTTTTCTGATCATCTGCCTGTGGTGGTTGACTTTGATGTTGTGGTTGAGGAAGACCAACGCAAGGATCCGCGGCCGCAGCATTGCTCTTGCCAGGAGAAGGCCAAACGGATCTTTGAGTTGGGGACACTATAAAACCATTTATCAAACACGGCTGAAGATTGGCAACGGTTCTCGAATTGTCTTCTGAATCAAAAAAGTTACGCCCCGAAAGCCTCCCCGCGCACGCCAAACGTGACGCGCTGAAAATCCTTTTTGGCGGCATGCTTGGCATGGTGGTCGCCATGGGCATCGGCCGCTTCGCCTTTTCACCCATCCTGCCGCTGATGCAGCGCGATCTCGCCTTGAGCAACACCTTGGCCGGCTGGCTGGCAGGGTTCAACTACCTCGGCTACCTGGCCGGAGCGCTGCTCTGCACCCTGCGACCGAGGGTGCTGCGCAGTCGGGTGGTCACAGGCGGTGCGCTGATCACTAGCATCGCCACAACGCTGCTGATGGGGCTGACCCTTGTCCCTTTCTGGTGGGGCGTGCTGCGTCTGGGAGGCGGCCTTGCAAGCGCCGTGCTTTTTATCGTTATCTCGGCCGAAGTCGTCGAGGCGCTGACACGGCGCGGTTTTGCTTCCTGGACCGGCACCCTGTACGGCGGCATTGGTCTTGGCATCGCCCTGAGCGGGTTGGCGGTGCCGGTACTCGACCGGCTCGGTGGCTGGTGGGGCAGCTGGATCGGCATGGGCCTGCTGGCCGCCCTCTGCGCGGCCATCGGTATCGGACTTGGGCGCCGGCGTGAACTGGCCCAGTCGATTATCATCGATGAAGCGCCGAAGTCCGGCAGTTTGCAAAGCCTCTGGCCGTTGGCCGTCGCCTATTTCTTTGAAGGGCTCGGCTACATTGTCACCGCCACCTTCATCGTCGCCATCGTTGCCGTCACCCCCGGGTTGCACGCCTTCTCGCCCTACACCTGGG
>JAGXHM010000066.1 GCA_024636155.1 Deltaproteobacteria bacterium | reverse complement strand
GAGCGGTTGATCGTGCCTGCGGCACTGTTGAATGCACCTGCGGTGCTGTTGAATCGTTTCAACAATTCAACGGGCGCAGCCCAATTCAACGCGCGTAGCGCAATTCAACGGTGCAAAGCGCCAATTCAACGCGCGCAGCGCAATTCAACGGTGCAAAGCGCCAATTCAACGGGCGCAGCGCAATTCAACGGTGCAAAGCGCCAATTCAACGCGCGCAGCGCAATTCAACAATTCAACAATTCAACAAATCATGCTAGACTCCACAAGTTGAATCATTCTCACTCTCGGGATTTCGCCATGGAACAAAAACAACAGCTTTTACTCGATGCGACCAAGCGACTGATCAGGCGCGGGGCCTTTCCAAACCTGGCAAAACTGCTTGTCAAGTCTCATCCTGCCGACATCGCTCATCTCTTTCGTTATCTCGACCTGAAAGATCAGCGCATTCTCTTTACTCTGATTGAGAGTGCGGAGAAGAGCGCCAACGTGCTGGCAGAGCTCAACCATGTTGTCGGGGCTCAACTGCTTGAACAGCTCGACCAAGAAACGATCACCGAAATCCTGCAAGAGATGTCTTCGGATGACGCGGCCGATATCATTGGCAACATGCCGGAAGAGCTTGCCGATGAGATCCTCAACATCATGCACGACGAGGATTCTGATGATATTGAGCATCTTCTTCAGTATGACGAAGATTCGGCCGGCGGTATCATGTCGACCGAGGTCTTTACCCTTGAGAGAGATGTTTCTGTCAAGGAGGCGATCGAGGCTATCCAGCAGTCCGGTGACTTTGAGATGGTCTTCTATCTTTATGTGGTTAACGAGTCTGGACAGCTCGTCGGTGTCCTCTCCTTGCGTCAACTGCTGACCGTTCTGCCAAGTAAAAAACTTTCAGACATCATGATCACTGATGTCATCAGCGTGCGCACCGATATGGACCAGGAAGAGGTCGCGCGGGTTGTTGAAAAATATAATATTCTTGCCGTCCCGGTTGTCGATGAGATGAACAACCTGAAGGGGATCATTACGGTCGATGATATTATCGACGTTATCCGTGAGGAGGCGACCGAGGATATCTACAAGATGGCGGGTGCCAGCGAGGAAGAGCTTCTCTATGGTTACAGGGCGTTCAAGATTGCTCGCCTGCGTTTACCCTGGCTGATGGTTAACCTCTTTGGTGGTGTCGTCACCGGCTACCTGATGTGGCTTTTCAAGGTGACCCTCAAGGAAGTGATCGCTCTGATCTCGTTTATCCCTGTTATCACTGGTATGGGTGGCAATGTCGGTGGCCAGTCGGCGACGATTATGGTGCGCGGTTTCGCCACTGGTCATATCGATTTCTCCATGCTGCGCCAGGTCTTTTTTAAAGAAGTACGGGTTGGCATGATTATGGGTAGTGTCTGCGGAATGACAGTCGGTCTGGTTGCCTGGGTCTGGCATGGCAATCCATACCTGGGGGTGGTGGTCGGTCTGGCTATGGTCGTGGCTATGACCGTGGCTTCGTCAATGGGTGTGATTGCCCCGGCTACGTTCAAAAAGCTTGGCATCGATCCGGCGATCGCTTCGATGCCCTTCGTTCAGACCGCTAATGATATTACCGGTATTCTCATCTATTTCGCCACTGCGACGGCGTTTATTTCGTTTTTGCATTAATCTTAACGCTTGCCAAATCGGCTTAAATGTTCAAGAATTATAGGCAAGTAAGTTGTCTTAATAGCTGAAGTCTGCTTCAGAAATATCCGTTACGCACGATCGCTTGGATGTTTTGCCTCTGATGATAGTGAGAGAAACGAAATGCCCCCTCGTATACGCATTGGCGATATTCTGCTTGAACACGGTTTCGTCACTGAGGAACAGATCCAGATTGCTCTGGAAGAACAGAAAAAGACGGGTGAGCTGCTCGGCTCCGTACTCTACGGCTTAGGCTTCCTCAGCCAGAAGGATCTGTTCAAGGCTCTCTCTGCGACCCAACCAGAGCGACCGGTCGCCGCCGAGAAGGTTGCGGGGGCCGAAGTCCTGCCCGACGAGATCGATTACCTCGTTCAACAGAGTAACAATCTTTTTAAACACGAATCTGACCTACAGAATAAAGAGCTTGATTCGCCACATTCGCCGCTAGTCAATCTGGTCGAAAAAATCATCACAGACGGCATCCGCCAGGGCGCTACAGATGTCCATGTCAACCCGGATTCCGACAAAATACGCATTCGCTATCGCGTTGATGGCATCCTCTCTCACGGCATGTTCTTGCCGACCCGCCTGCTCAACCCGATTGTCTCGCGCATCAAGATCATGGGGCAGATGAATATCGCTGAGACCCGTATTCCGCAGGACGGGAGTGCTGAGTTTTTCTACAAGAGTCGCAATCTTGATCTGCGCATCTCTTCGTTTCCGGTGATCGGTGGAGAAAATATTGTTATCCGTATCCTCGATAAAAGCCATGTTCTGGTTGGTATCGAAACCCTCGGATTCCAGGAGCAGGATGTCGACAGGATCATGGATTCATTGACCATGCCTCATGGCATGATCCTGGTTACTGGCCCGACTGGTTCAGGCAAGACCACGACCCTCTATTCCTTTCTGTCCATGATCAACAGCGTGAGCCGCAACATGTTCACGATTGAAGACCCGGTTGAATATCACCTGCCTATGGCTCGGCAGGCTCAAGTCAATGTCAAGGCCGGTTTGACCTTTGCCGCCGGTCTTCGCTCGATTCTCCGTCAGGATCCAGACGTTATTCTGGTTGGGGAGATCCGCGATGCCGAGACCTGCGAACTGGCAATTCGGGCGGCGCTTACCGGCCACCTTGTGTTCAGTACCATGCACACCAATGATGCTGTCTCAAGTATTGCCCGCATGATCGATATGGGTGTTGATCCATTCCTCGTGGCATCTACGGTTGATACCATTGTCGCCCAGCGCCTGGTGCGCGTGCTTTGTCCTCATTGCAAGACGGTTCTGAAGGCCGATGCGCCAGCCTATCGCATGCTGAATATCGACCCTGAAGAACAGCCCATTTATGGCCCCGTCGGCTGCAAAATGTGCGGCAACCTGGGGTACAAGGGGCGCACGGTCATTTACGAATTACTCAAAATCAACGTCACCATTCGTGAGCTGATCACCAGTCGAGCCAACGAAGATATGATTCGCAAGGAAGCGAATAATGGTAGATTCCAGAGTATGATCGAAGGGGGTAAAGAGAAGATCCTGCAAGGGATCACAACCTTTGAAGAAGTCCATAGTGTTGCCAGATCGGTGCTTTGAGATGCCCAATTATCTTTATCGAGCCATAGCTCCTGATACCAGTATCGAGACGGGTAAGTTGCGTGCTGAGAGTGAGTTTGCTCTCGAAAGAACACTCACTCTGCGCGGCTTGACCCTGATCGAAGCACGTTCGATCTTTGCACTGCCAACCTTTGCCAGATCGAACTGGCGGCGTTTTTCTGATAGTGACCTGCTTGAGTTAACTTATCTGTTGATGTTGGTTAACTCCTCGGGAGTTCCACTTCTTGGGGGGATGAAAGATGTCCTTGCCGGACAGAGAAAAGGCCGTCTTATCGCTGCTTTTGAAGCCCTTTCTAATGGCCTGTCATCGGGCCTGTCTCTCTCCGATGTTATGCGCAGTCGACCCGAGATCTTCCCCGAATATTATAGCCAGATCATAAATGCCGGCGAAGCGTCGGGAACTCTCGACAAGAGTCTCGACTATCTCATGGTCTACCTTGAGTGGCAGATCGAATTCAAAAAGTCGATCCTGGCTTTTTTCCGTTATCCAATCGTGATCCTGTTGATGATGGGTGCACTCTCTGCCATCCTGCTTACCGTTGTCTTTCCATCGCTGGGTGGTGTGCTTAACAGTTTGAAAGTTGAGATGCCGCTGCCAACCGTGATTATCTTTTCTCTGGCAGATTTTGTTCGTTCCAATATTATCGCCATTGTACTCTTCTTTGTTTTCAGTGCCTTTGCCGCTCGCTTTGCCCTCAGTACAACTGCGGGTCGATTCTTTTTCGATCGATGGATTCTTGAACTGCCCCTGGTCGGAGATCTGATCAAAAAGATTAACCTGTCACGTTATTTCAAAACACTGGCAACCCTTATGGCTGCCGGGCTTAATGTCCAGAAGGCTTTTGCCATTGCAGCCGAGGTTGTCAATAATGTATTGCTTAAAAAACGGCTGATGCATGTCACGCATGCCGTTACAGCAGGGGAAGAAGTCTCCGCTGCTTTCCGCGAAACGCAGCTGGTTTCGCCTCTGGTCATCAGTATGGTTGTCATCGCCGAAAAGACCGGTAACCTTGATGGTGCCTTGGCGCGTGCCAGTGAAATCTTCGACAAGGAAGTTCCTGAAACCATCAAGCGCGTCTTCGCTGTTGTCGAGCCTTTATCGATTGTCATGCTTGGGTGCATGCTGCTGGTAATTCTTCTTTCAATTTTCCTGCCGATGTACAGTGTAGTCGGCAACATTCATGTGCGATGAGAAATCGAGGCTTTACTCTCATAGAAGTGATCGTTGCCATGTCGATTATTTCGATCATGGCCGGTATCCTGGTGCCCATTTCCTATAAAATTTGGGATGCCCAGAAAGAAGATCTGACCCGTAGCAGGATGGAAACTTTGAAAAAAGCCATGGTTGGTGATCCTGCGCTGTATCAGAATGGTATGCGCACCGATTATGGCTTTGTCGGCGATAATGGCGAATTGCCAATTAAAAATGGTTGGCTTGATGAACTGATCCCATACTTGGGTGGTGGGTTCAATTCTGACAAATATAATAAAGATGCTTGGGGTGGCGATTTGGCTTACGAGCCCTCTGCAGACCTCAGCGCTGCGACTTTAGTTAGCAGTGGTCCGAACCGCAGTTCCGAAGTCGGGTTCGAAGAGGATGACATCGAGCTCACAATAGGCCAGAGAGAAGTGCTTCCGACAGGAAATATTATCGCCAGTCTGACTTATACGGTTAGAAACACTTACAATGTAGGTATTCTCTACTCTGCCCGGGTCAAGGTGTCCCGGGAGACCGGAGGCACAACGATTGAAAATGGTGCTTGCATCCCAATTAATATCGGATCACTCCCTACAGAAGCTTACACTGATTCAGGGTCTGTTACTGACGGAAGTGACTTTTCTCAGATACTGTCTGTTGGCAAGTTTACTGTTTCTGGCATCTTATACAAAGATGGAAGTTGTGCTGTAGATGCGGCGGCCTCTAATGAAGTTGTGTTTTTTGTGAGTCCTGGTCAGCAAGATTGGTATGTGAATCTCAGGTTCCCCCCAGTAGTTCATTAGCGAGCGTTTATTGTCTTATGGCAACTCTTTTTTTAGATCTCAGTGGTAGTGGTGTTCGCGTCCTGGTCGTCGAGGGACAGCGTACCGTCGATGTGCGCACTCTGGAAGAGTCGGGCAAAGGCGCCGATGGGATCAAAGCCCTCCTGGCACAAACCTTTGCAGCAACCGGACAGGATATCGATCGGGCTCACTTGATTCTGCCAGATGCCGATGTCTCGATAACTCCCAGAAAATTACAGAAAATGCCGCTGGCTGATGCAAAAAAAGTTCTGCTGCGACAGGACTCCGCACCCGGCGCAGCAGGCGCCTCTCTGCAACTTACCGAGATAGCCGGCCCGCAACATCAGTTGCACTGTCTGGTCGAGTCCGTCAGTAAGGAAACCATTGCCAGCTATCGTAAAGCCTTTGCCGAGGAAGGCGTTCGTCTCGACACGGCAACGTCCTCGCTGCAGTCCCTTCTCGCTGCATTTGCCGCAGTTCAAAAAGAAATAGAGCATGTCGAAGTGATCTTTAATCTCAGCGACAGCAGTGTGACGGCTCTGTTCCTCTCCGGTACAGAAATCCTCAGTTATGAGAGGCTTGAGTTGCCAGAGCCGGAGCGTGAAACAACCGATGAGTCTGATCCGATCAGAGCACTGAAGCGGAGGCAGTTTGCAGTGCTCACCCCCTTACATAGCCTGTACTCACATTTCATGATTGAAAACCCCGAATTGCGTGTCGATAAAATCTGGTTGTGTGGACCCTGTTTCGGCGTTGAAGGGGTGGCTGAGTCTTTATCAGAGGCGACTGATGTGACCGTTGCGCTGGCCGATCATGTCGCAGATTTTGATGAGGGGAGTTGTGCCTTTACTGCTTTAGCCGGATTGATGCAAGTCAAGGATGATCCCACTCGCGTTAATTTCATCCCGGCCGAAATGCTCAAAACCTTTAAAGTGCGGCCGCAGGTAATTATGACGGTGGTGTCAGTCGCTCTTCTGTTCGCGATCGTCATATTAGTGGTCACCATGGAAAAGCGGGTTCGTCGCGTGCAAGGCGAGTTGAAAAAAGCTCAATTGGAGCTCGCAGCTCTTGAGGTTGCTTCACTGGAAACGAAACAGTTGGCCAGTAGCTTGAGCTTTTTAAATAATATCGAAAAAAACCGGGCTCCTTTTTATAAAATATTCCGGGAAATCGCGGAAACTTTGCCAGACGAGCTTGATCTGAAAGATCTTCTCTACCAGCATGATGAAGAGAAAAACACTTTGGAGCTGATCGTTATCGCCGAATACGGAACGATAGAGGAGAGCTCTGATCTTTTTACGGACCTGACCAAGGTGCTTGACCGATCCTATTACCTGTCCAGTTATAGCGACCCAGTGATTAAAATGCTCATGAGTGGTGATTTGAAACTCATTCAAATCTCAATTACCTGTGCACTTTCACCTGCCGGAGGTTCTGACAGATGAAATCACTCAGTATGAAACAGATGGGTATTCTTGCTCTGCTCGTGATCGTCGCGATGTCTGGTTACTATGTCTATCGTCAGAAGGCAACGAAGCCGTTGATCGGTGAATTGCACGAGACCTGGGAGAAGATTAACCGGCAACAGCTTGCTGAACTTGAGGTCAGAGAACAGCTCCGTTTGCTGCCCAAGGCGAGTGATCTCGCTTCTTTTGTGGAAAGCCTTTATAAATGTGCCCAGCGTGCAGGAGTGACCGGTCACGAGGTGATAACCAGCGAACGACGCGAACAGGCACAGACGCGGCGCTCGCGTAAAAGCCAGCGTCAGGGTGCCGGGGAAGAAGTGAAGATTAATCGGCTGCAAATCTCTTTGCATGGTGATTTCCGTAGTGTGGCCGAATATCTTCGTAGCATCCAGGAGCTCGACCGATTACAGCAGATTGTTCGTTTCGACTTAACGCCTGATCAGGGTTCACTCAAGATGCTCCTGCTTCTGGACCTTTATTCGCTGAAAGGACTCGACGAATCATGACCCGTCATCTTTTCTTCATTTCGTGTGCCCTCGTGCTCGTCTTGCAGTGCAACGGGGCTCGAGCTTACAGCCAGGAGCTCGACCGTCAGGAAGGACCTTGGCGTCGTGATCCTTTCCGCTACAGTGTGTCAACTCAGAAGAGTGCAGCTCTGTCGGATCCTCTGGATTCGTCGAACGCGCAACAGGACGCGCAACAGGATACGCAACAGGAGCTGGAGATCAAAGGCATTCTGCAGAGGAGCGATGGCAGTTACCGTGCTCTGATCAATGGTCAGGAAGTTCGGGAAGGTGATCAGGTCGGAGATGTTCAGATACTTACGATCTCTCGTTTCTCTGCTGTCGTCAGAGGCATGGATGGCACCAGAAAAATTGATCTTTTTCATAACCAGGTGAAGTGGGGCGACCAATGAAAAACAGGCTGATACTGACTCTTCTCGTACTTGCGCTGACTGTGACCGGATGTTTGACTTCTCGGGTTCCGGACGTCGCGGAGACCACAGTTAAGTACGATTTTATGGAGGCGCAGAAAACTGAGCCCAGTAACCCGCGGCTCTGGAAAGAGCCGACCCCCTATCGCGAGACTAACAGGCAGCAGCGGCACACTGTGACTATGGTTGACATGGATCTCAGGGAAGCTCTTGCGGCACTCTCTCGCTTGAGCGATGTGCCGATTGCTGCTGAGCCGGACGTGTCCGGAAAGGTCAATATCGCAGTCGAAAAGAAGACACTCTCTGAAATATTGCAGGTTATGGTCAGGCCGCTGGGGTATTCCGCTTACGTGGAGCGTGACATGATCGTGGTCGCCAAGCCGCGCATGATCACCCGCGCTTTCTATGTTAATTATCTCAGGGCCAAGCGCACGTCTTCGAGTGTGACCAGCGCCTCTATCTCTTCAGGAAACAGTGGCAGCTTCAGTTCCACGAACGCGTCAGGTTCGAGTGGCGACGGCGGCAGCAGCGGCAGCGGCGATGTCAGTGTGACCACCAGTGGTAGCTCCGACTCCTGGGCGGCGTTGCGCGAAGGTCTGAATCTGATTGTTTTCGGTGGTGAGAAAGTGGAGACGAGCAACTCCGGCAAAAAAATTATCATCAACGACATGGCCGGGGTCGTTTATGTGACCGACACTGAGGAGAATATGGCGCTGGTGGGTGCTTTTATTGATGATGTCAGCAAAGAGCTCAAAAGGCAGGTTTTGATCCAGGCCCATATTGTCGAAATCGCTCTGGACAATGAGTTTTCTCTGGGTGTTGATTGGAACAGCGTGTTCAACTCTCTTAATACGACAGTTTCTCAGGTTTTTCGTAACCCGGTTTCGAATACGTTTACCATTGATATCAATTCCAGTGATTTCAGCCTGATGCTTGATGCATTCAAAGAGCAGGGAAATGTGAACATGCTTTCCAGTCCGAAAGTCTCTGCCATGAACAACCAGAAGGCAATCATCAAGCTGACGACCAAGGAAGTGACCTGGGTTAACCAGACGATCACGAATACGACCGGTGAGACTCTCTCCACCTCGACGACTCCACAAATTGACGAGGTAGGATTATTCCTTGATGTGACCCCGAATATCTCGGCTGACGGGATTATCACGATGCATGTGCATCCGAGTATTTCTGATATCGAGTCAATCTCAACCGCTCCCGATGGTCTTAGCAATAAACCGGTTATTAATGTCCGGGAAGTTGATACAATCGTTGATATCAAGTCGGGGCAGACTGTTGTCATTGCCGGACTGATCTCAGACCGATCCCGTGAAGTCAAGCGTAGCGTGCCCTTGCTTGGCGATATCCCCTATCTGGGGCTGGCCTTCTCCAACTTTCACCAGGAGCACAAAAAAATTGAGCTGGTCATATTCCTCACTCCTTTTGTTGTCGAAGCTGGCTCTGCTGAAAAGATCAAGGAACAACACGAAGAGCGTTTGCGGGAGATGGACGAAATTTCTCGCTTTGTTGAGAGCCGATCGCCGCAGGGCTGGCGCAGCATTCTGCCGGGCAACAGCTCCTTGATCATGGATGCCAATGAGGTGCAACCGGATAATTCTGTTAGCGAAACTGTCGTTGTCGTTGGGGAGCCAGCTGTCCCCCAGGAGGAACTGTCTCCTGCAGAACAGGACGTGGATGCTCCATTGAATCTGTCTTCTGTCCCACAGGAAGTGCTCGTTCCATCGACTCCGGCTGCCCCTGCCGCTCATTCGACCCAATGGGCGACTCCGCCACCTCAGCGTGAGGCCGCAACGGCCCAGTAATCACAGAGGTAATTTTAGCCCGATTGACCTCCCGGCACATTCATTAGTCTTGTGCCAGAGAGGCTTTTGTTTGAACAAGTAAGGTGAAGATTGTGCACAGTGGACAAGTTGGTTCTGCCTTTAAGGTTCTTCTCGTCCCACGTTCCTCGTCCCGCGTTCCGTCTATTGTGCCTCGCATCAGATGAAGCCACAGATGTCATCCGCCATCATCCTCCACCATATTGATTACGGCGAAGCCGACCGGATCGTCACCTTCCTGACCCCCGATCATGGCCGTCTTAAAGGGTTTGCCCGCTCGGCTCGTAAGAGCCGCAAACGTTTTGGCGCTGCTCTTGAACCTTTTGCCGAGGTGCGGCTGCATTGGGTTGCTCGCAGTTCAGGCGATCTGATCACTCTGCGTGACGCCGAACTCGTTAATTTGCGTTCAGGACTGCGTCGTGATCTGGAAACCTTGTCGTTGGCGAGCTACGGTTGTGAATTGACCGAAGTCCTCTTTGACGAGTCTGGTATTGGCGTCGAAGTCTTTCAACTGCTGCAGGCTTTTCTTGATCACCTCGACAGTGTGGGCTACTCGGTCGAAGCGCGCCTCCTGATGGAAATCCGTATGCTTTCCCTGTCTGGTTACGTCCCTCATTTGCAACATTGCGCCGACTGTTTCGGTCCCTTACACGCTGGTCCCGTCGGTTTCTCTGCGGCAGCGGATGGCAGCCTTTGCCAGGCTTGCGATGGTGGCCGGGCAACGCTCAAGATCGACCGTATGACTCTTGGTACTTTCGGCAGGATACTACTGACCTCTATGACCAACTTTGCTGATTTCAAGCTCAGCCCGCGCTCTCGTCATGAGGGTCAGTTGCTGTTGGATGATGCTTTGCGCTGTCATCTGCACAGGCCTTTGAAGAGCCTTGAGTTTCTTAATCGATTCAGCCCTCCCGAAACGGACTAAGAAGAGTTCTTAAGACAAGGATTTATCAGGGCTAATCTCTTGACAGAGAAGGGCCTCCAAGCTAACATGCCGGGCTGTTGTCTGTACGCAGTATGTGGTGTTCAGGCTCCCTGAATCCGGTTCATTTTAGCTAAATTTTTCGTAACAGCTCAACACGCTCTTACTTTATGATTCAACGCGGAGGCGCAGAGGTGCGGAGGACCCAAGTTTCTGTTTAAGGGTTTGAAACCGTTAAGTCAAAAGCCACTAAAAAGAGTTTATTGACCTTCAGGGCCTCTGCGCCTCCGCGTTGAATCGATTTAAGATGTTGGGTTTTGTTTGACCTTATAGGCAGTCTTCCCATGGAGGTATTGTGAGTTTTCAAGAATTAATTATGGCACTGCAGAATTACTGGGCCACTCATGGTTGTATCATTCAGCAGCCCTACGACACGGAAAAGGGTGCCGGAACCTTCCACCCCGCAACCTTTCTGCGTGCCCTCGGCCCCGAGCCGTGGAATGTCGCTTATGTGGAGCCGTCTCGTCGTCCGACTGATGGACGTTACGGCAACAACCCCAATCGCCTTCAACACTACTACCAGTTTCAGGTGCTTCTCAAACCTTCACCGATGAATATTCAGGAGCTCTATCTCGATTCCCTAAAGAGCTTTGGTATTGATCCCGCCAAGCATGATATCCGATTTGTTGAGGATGACTGGGAGTCGCCAACGCTCGGTGCCTGGGGGCTTGGCTGGGAAGTCTGGCTCGATGGTATGGAAATTACCCAGTTCACTTATTTCCAGCAGTGTGGCGGCATAGACCTCAAGCCGATCCCTGGTGAATTGACCTATGGTATTGAACGCATTGCCATGTATATCCAGGGGGTCGACAACGTCTATGATCTTGACTGGGGTGGCGGCATCAAGTACGGCGATGTTCATCACCAGACCGAGGTGGAATTCTCGACTTATAATTTCGAAGAGGCCGATACCGGCATGATGCTGCAACTTTTCGATATGTTTGAGAAGGAATGTATCCGTCTGGCAGAGAAGCAGTTGGTCTTTCCAGCCTACGATTACGTACTGAAGTGTTCGCACTCCTTTAACATGCTCGATGCCCGTGGCGCTATCTCGGTAACCGAGCGCGCTCATTATATTGGCCGGGTACGCAACCTGTCGAAACTGTGCGCTGAAGCGTATGTGGCCCAGCGGGAAAAGATGGGCTTCCCGTTGCTGAAGAAATAATTTAATAAAAAGTCCAAAAGTCTCAAAGACTAAAGCGTAACGCAAAGGCGCCAAGGGAAAAGAAAGACACAAAGAAGGGCTCTTATGGTTAACCCCAAAAAAACTTTCTTTTCTCTTTCTTAGCTTCTCTTTGCGTCTTGAGTGAGCAAAGCGAACGGGCGTTAAAAACGCTTTTAATATGGAGTAATAAATGGCTAAGGAAATTTTTCTTGAAATAGGTACCGAAGAGATTCCCGCCGGGTTTCTGCCCAAGGCGATGGCTGACCTGGAGCGGATGATTCGCAAAGAGCTTGAGTCGGCACGTCTGGAGTTTGGCGAGATTAAAACCTTTGCTACGCCGCGTCGCCTGGCGTTGGCCGTGAGTGCTGTCGCTGAGGATCAACCGACCTTGCGCACTGAGGCAATGGGGCCGGCCAAGCAGATTGCTTATGATGCCGAAGGCAAGCCTACCAAGGCAGCGATCGGCTTTGCCCGGGGGCAGGGAGTTGATGTCGCTGAGCTGAAGTTGGTGAAAACCGACAAGGGTGAGTACCTGTTTATTGAGAAGGAAGAGCCCGGCAGACCGACAACGGAATTACTGACCGAAATTCTGCAACGCCTGGTCGCTGGTCTGACCTTTAAAAAATCGATGCGCTGGGAAACTCTTGATGTTCGTTTCGCCCGGCCGATGCACTGGATCGTCGCCCTTTATGGTGGTGCAGTGGTTTCTTTTACCCATGGCAACTTGACCAGCGGTAACAAGTCGCGTGGTCATCGCTTCATGGCACCACAAGAGTTTGTTGTCACCGGGATGGCCGACTGGCTGGAAGGCTGCCGCAAGCATTTTGTCACCGCTGATCAGAATGAGCGCAAGGCAACCATTCGCGAACAGGTCGAAGCGACCGGCAAGGCTGCTGGCGGCAAGACTGCGATTGATGAAGGGTTGCTCGAAGAGGTGACCTACCTGGTTGAAGATCCGACTCCCCTTTGTGGAACCTTCGATGAAAAATATCTGGAACTGCCGCGGGAACTGCTGGTGACCTCGATGCGCGAGCATCAGCGATATTTCACCATCGAAGATGCTCAAGGTAAACTCCTCAACAAGTTCATCACTGTCTCCAACACCCGCCCTGAGGATGAGCAAGTTGTCATCAAGGGCAACCAGCGGGTGATTCGTGCGCGCCTTTCCGATGCCATGTTCTTCTGGGAAGAAGACCAAAGGAACACGCTGGAAAGCAACCTGGAATCCCTTAAACAGGTGATCTACCAGGCAAAGCTTGGCAGCAGCTTTGAAAAGGTTGAGCGTTTCACAAAGATTGCCTCAGGCTTGGCTGAGCGCTTTGAGCCAGCGGCTGTTGCCCTGACCGAGCGCGCCGCCAAATTAGCCAAGTGCGATCTCGAATCCAAAATGGTTTACGAGTTTCCCGAGCTGCAGGGCATCATGGGGCGTGAATACTCACGCATTGAAGGCGAAGATCCGCGCGTCTCGATTGCCATCTTCGAGCATTACCTGCCCACCGAGGCAGGGGGCACACTGCCATCAGATAATCTCGGCGCATTCGTCTCTATCGCTGACAAGATCGACACTATTTGTGGCTGTTTCGGTGTCGGCCTGATCCCGACCGGATCCGCTGATCCTTATGCGCTACGGCGTAGTGCTATCGGTGTTCTCAATATCATTCTTGATCGTGGTTACCAGGTCAGCATTCCTGAACTTGTTGAGCAGAGTCTTGGCCTGTTGGAAGCGAAACTGACCCGGCCGCGTGCCGAGGTGCAGGCTGATGTGGTGGCATTCATACGTCTGCGTCTGGCGAATATGCTGACCACCAGAGATTTCACGGCCGACGTGGTTGATGCTGTCCTCTCCGCTCGTTTCGATAAGCCTGGTGATGCTCTAGCGAGAGTCGAGGCGCTTGCCGCCCTTAAGGGTGCCGCCGATTTTGAACCGCTGGCAGTTGCCTTCAAACGCGTTGGTAATATTATCAAGGGCGGTGTTGATACTCCGGTCCAGGCTGACCTGTTTGAGGCTGATTGCGAACGCCTCCTGGCGTCGGCGGTTGAAGCAACGCGACAGACCGTCACTGACCATGTCAGTAAGGGCGATTACGGTGCCGCGTTGCAGACCATTGCGAAGCTTCGCGAACCGGTTGATGCCTTCTTCGACGGAGTCATGGTTATGGCCGAAGACGACAGGGTCAAGGCCAACCGTCTGGCCTTGCTGACCCAGGTTGCGGGCTTGTTCGCCAACATTGCAGACTTTACACGCATCGCCGCTTAGGAAACTAAGCGGCGGTTTTATTTTGCCTAAAAAGAGTCGGGCTTTTTTCTGGTGGACTATAAAAATGCTAGTGAAAGGTGAAAGGTGAAAGGTGAAAGGTGAAAGGTGAAAGGTGAAAGGTGAAAGGTGAAAGGTGAAAGGTTGTTGCGATTTTCTTTTCTCTTTTTACGTTTTACTCTTTACGTTTTACTTTTTACATTTAATCAGAACATCAATCTCTCAGGGAGGAAGTAAAAATGGCAAAGTTTGTCTATTTCTTCGGAAACGGCGAAGCCGAAGGGCGTGGCGACATGAAAAACCTGCTCGGTGGCAAGGGCGCCAACCTGGCCGAAATGACCAGCATCGGTCTGCCGGTACCGGCTGGCTTTACCATCAGCACGGAAGTGTGCACCGAGTTCTACAAGAACGATCGCAACTACCCGGCCGGACTCGAGGAAGAAGTCAACCAGCATCTGGCACAGGTTGAGCAGTTGATGGACAAGAAGTTCGGTGACGCAAAGAATCCTCTCCTGGTTTCGGTTCGTTCCGGTGCCCGCGCCTCGATGCCCGGGATGATGGATACGGTTCTCAACCTCGGTCTTAATGACGAGACGGTCCAGGGAGTGATCGCACAGAGCGGTGATGAACGCTTTGCTTATGACTCTTACCGCCGCTTTATCCAGATGTACTCGAATGTTGTGCTTGATATGGACGGCGACATTCTTGAGCATATTCTGGAAAAAATGAAAGCAGACCGTGGCGTTGAGGAAGACACCGCCCTGACTGCTGATGATCTCAAAGAGATGGTTCGTCTGTTCAAAACCAAGATCAAGGAAGAGCTCGGTCACGATTTTCCAATGGATCCCAAGGAGCAACTCTGGGGCGCTGTTGGTGCAGTTTTCAGCTCATGGATGAATTTCCGGGCCATCACCTATCGCAAACTCAACAATATCCCTGCTGAGTGGGGTACTGCCGTCAACATACAATCGATGGTTTTCGGCAACATGGGTAACGATTGCGCCACTGGCGTTGCCTTCACCCGCGACCCCTCGACCGGTGAGGACTATTTTTATGGTGAATACCTGATCAACGCTCAGGGTGAAGATGTGGTCGCCGGCACCCGTACGCCACAGCCGATCAACAAGACCAAGCACCAGCCAGGTGACCTGCCAGCCATGGAGGATATGCTCCCTGACTGTTACGAGCAACTAGCAAAAATCCGTGATATTCTCGAGAAACATTACAAGGATATGCAGGATATAGAATTCACTATTGAAAAGCACAAGCTCTATATGTTGCAGACCCGCAACGGCAAGCGCACTGCCAAGGCCGCTGTGAAGATTGCCGTCGATATGGTGGCTGAAGGTCTGATCACCAAGAATGACGCGATCATGCGCGTTGCTCCAGAGCAACTTGATCAGCTGTTACATCCTTCTCTTGACCCACATGCTGTCAAGACTGTGGTTGCAAAAGGACTGCCAGCATCTCCCGGGGCAGCCTCTGGAGAGGTGGTATTCTCTGCCAATGAGGCTGAAGAGGCCGCCAAGATTGGTCATAAAGTTATTCTGGTCCGGGTTGAAACCAGTCCGGAAGATATTCACGGCATGCACGCTGCCCAGGGGATTCTGACTGCACGTGGCGGCATGACCTCACATGCGGCAGTGGTTGCCCGTGGCATGGGCAAGAGCTGTGTGGCTGGTTGCAGTGACATCAAGGTTGATTATGCCAAGCAACAGTTTACCGCTCGTGATGGGCAGATTTTCAAAAAGGGTGATGTCATCACTCTCGACGGTTCCACGGGTGAAGTCATGCAGGGAGAAGTGGCGACTGTGCAGCCAGAATTGAGTGGAGAGTTCGGCCAGCTTATGGAGTGGGCCGATCAGACCCGTCGCATGAAGGTACGTACCAACGCCGACACTCCGCATGACGCTCAGGTCGCCCGCGACTTCGGTGCCGAAGGGATCGGTCTCTGTCGTACCGAACACATGTTCTTTGAAGGTGATCGGATCTCTGCCGTGCGCGAAATGATCCTGTCGGCAGATCTGGAAGGCCGCAAGCGCGCGCTGGCCAAGATCCTGCCGATGCAGAAAAGCGATTTCCTCGGCCTGTTTCAGGTGATGAAGGGCTTGCCGGTAACGATCCGTCTGCTTGATCCGCCACTACATGAGTTCTTGCCGCACACCGATAAAGACATTGAGGCGCTGGCTCAGGAGATGAGTGTCCCAGCTTCGGTACTCAAAGCCAAGGTTGAGTCGCTTCACGAATTCAACCCGATGCTGGGTCATCGCGGCTGTCGTCTCGCCGTAACTTATCCCGAGATTTACGATATGCAGGTGCAGGCGATCATGGAAGCCGCCTGTGAACTGGTCAAGAACGATGGCTTTGATATCATTCCCGAGATCATGATTCCTCTGGTCTGTGAAGTGAAGGAGCTGGCTATCCTGCGAGCCAATGCTATCCGCGTGGCCGATGAAGTAATCGCCCGCTACGGGGTTGCGGTCACCTATCTGATCGGCACCATGATCGAGTTGCCACGCGCGGCCCTGACCGCTGACGTTATTGCCAATGAAGCGGAATTCTTTTCCTTTGGCACCAACGACCTGACCCAGACGACCTATGGCCTTTCCCGCGATGACGCAGGCAGGTTCCTGCCGTTTTATGTCGAGCAGGAGATCTACCAGAACGACCCCTTTGTTGCCATCGATCAGGAAGGTGTTGGTCAATTGATAAAAATGGGTTGTGAGCTGGGTCGCAAGACCCGTCCTGACATCAAGCTCGGTATCTGCGGTGAACACGGCGGCGAGTCATCGTCGGTGAAGTTCTGTCACCGTATCGGTCTCGACTACGTTTCCTGTTCCCCTTTCCGGGTGCCGATCGCCCGGTTGGCTGCGGCGCAGGCAGTGTTGGAAGAAAGTTAAACATTTCCGTTTGATAGTGGCATAATGAGAGCCCTCGACTTGTCGAGGGCTCTTGCTTTTTATCCTCCTAACTTTGAAGTTACCTATGACGCCAATAAGCAAAATTGTTTATCACGCCAGTCGAACTGAATTTACCAGGTACTTCTGGGCGGGCAGTCTGACCTTTCTGGTCGACTTCCTGATTCTTCTTTTGCTGACCGAAGTCGGGGGTGTTAACTATCTTTGGTCAAACCTTGCTGCGGTCTCCGTTGGTATCGTGATGAGCTACCTTTTTAGTGTAAAGTGGATTTTTCTCGATCGTCGTTATAGCCGCGTTGTTTTTGAATTTCCGATCTTTGTTCTGATCTGTGTCGTCGGTATTCTCTTGAACGAGACACTCCTCTGGGCGTTTGTCGAGTTTGGTAATATTCATTATCTTGTTGCAAAAGTTGTCGTAGCGGTAGCAATTTTTGCTATAAATTTCCTCGTTAAGAAAATTATCCTGTTTCGTCGTTGACTCTGAAAGATACAGAAGCATTATTTACGAGAATGGTTTTTCAAAGGAGTATTTCGTTATGAAAGCAATCCTGCAAACGTGTATTGACGTCGAAGAGCGGGTTGGTGAAATCTACCAGCAACTCGTGAATCACCCGGATGCCAACGAAGAATTGCGTGAGATCTGGCAGGAGATGGCGGATGATGAAATGCGTCATGCACATCGCATCCGATTGGTGAATGATCAGTTTGAGGTTGCAGGGGTGATGTCGTGCAGCCTTAACCGGGAAGAGGTTCAGATGCTTTTTGATCGCGCCGGTGAGATTCTTCTCGACGCTCAGGAAGGCTGCCTTTCCCTTGAAGAGGCAATCTATGCTTCTGTGGAATTAGAAGATACCTTCCTGAAAGCTCATCTAGCCTTTGCAGCATCAGGGAATCAACCTGATTTACAAACCATGTTTAAAGCTTTGGCCGAAGCAGACAGAGAGCATACTCTGCGGCTCAAATCTTACCTCAACCGAATGAATGATGGCGCTGGGCTGCTCTTCGGTGATGAGAGTAAGATGCCATGAAGATCGTTGTTCTTGATGGTTATGCGACTAACCCGGGTGATCTCTCCTGGGAAGGGCTAAGCGAGTTCGGTGAACTTACTGTTTACGATCGTACGTCGGCAGAATTGACCCTTGAACGAGCCGCAGGTGCCAAGGCTCTGATCTCCAACAAAGTTTTTCTTGATGCTGAAAAAATAGCTGCATTGCCGGAGTTGCGTTACGTCGGTATACAGGCTAGCGGTGTCAATGTGGTCGATCTGGTCGCTGCGCGAGAACGCGGAGTTGCCGTCACCAATGTTCCCGCCTACAGTACGGCTTCTGTGGCGCAGCTTGCCTTTGCGCTGCTGATGGAGTTGACGCGCGGTGTTGGCCGACATGCCGAGCTGGTCAAGCAGGGTGCCTGGACGAGCTGTCCAGATTTTGCTTTTCAAGAGACACCCCAGATAGAGCTGACGAATAAAATCTTTGGTATCGTTGGTTTTGGTGATATCGGCAAGGCTACGGCAAAGATTGCCGCTGCATTCGGTATGCGAGTCCTGGTGCATACGCGCACTCCTGCCCCACTAGCTTTTCCTGACTTTCAATTTGTAGAGCTCGATCACTTGTTGGCGGAAGCTGATGTTGTCAGCTTAAGTTGTCCTTTGTCATCGGAAACCGAGGCGCTCATCAGCGCGGAACGTCTATCTCTGATGAAAAAGTCCTCTTATCTGATCAATACTGGCCGAGGGTTGCTTGTTGATGAAGAGGCTCTGGCTGAGGCACTGCATCGTGGTGCTATCGCCGGGGCAGGTCTTGATGTCCTGTCACAGGAACCGCCACCATCAGACAACCCGTTACTGCACGCTCCGAACTGTTTTATTACGCCGCACCTGGCATGGGCGACCCGAGCTGCACGGCAACGGCTGATTGATGAGCTGGTGGCGAATCTGCGGGCTTTTTTGCATGGGGAATCACGGAACAGGGTGGAGTGAGGCGTTGATTCCCAATGCAGCAGCTTACAAAGAAGCGCAACACTTTTTGCAACTATTCAGTACCCTGAGCTTTGCACTGACATCCGAGAAGAGCACCCTCCCCCAGCCCCTCCCATAAAGGGAGGGGAGCTTTATGCTTTGCTCCCTCTCCCCTCTGAGGGAGAGGGTCGGGGTGAGGGGGCTCACCAGAGCTGAATAGTTATCACTTTTTCAGGCCACAGAAACCACCAAACTCCCCACTTGCTCGATGCTCGCTTCGAGTTGATCGCCACTGATGATTCTGCTGACACCTGCCGGCGTTCCGGTCAGTACAATATCCCCCTCCTCTAAAGTGAAATAAGCGGAAACCGCAGCGATCAATTCTGCCACTGTGCGCATCATGTCGCTGGTATTGCCGTCCTGGCGTACCTCTCCATTTACGGTCAACTTGAGCTGCAGCTTTTGTGGGTCTTTGATCTGCTCTGCCGATACGAATGCCGAGAGTGGGCAGGAGGTGTCGAAGGCTTTGGCGATTTCCCAGGGCAGCCCTTTCTCCTTTTGAATATTCTGTACGTCCCGGAGCGTCAGGTCCAGCGCTACGGCGTAGCCAGCGACGTGATCAAGTGCCACTTCAGCGCTGATTCCTTTCGCTTCTTTACCAATTAGAACTGCAAGTTCGATCTCGTGATGGCAGTCATTGGAGTAGGGTGGAATCGTCACTGTTCCGCCCGTGGCAACGATAGCGGTGGCTGGTTTCATGAAGATGACGGGCTGGTCTGGTGTCTTATTGCCAAGCTCTTTGATGTGCTCAGCATAGTTGCGGCCGATGCAGATGATTTTGCCGACCGGGGTGGTGCGGTTGCCGAGATTTACAGTATGCATGTTTTCCTCCGTTAGAACGTAGGTGGGAGCATCAAGTATAGAGAAGAGAATACAGGAGACAGAAGATAGAATACAAGGGGCAGAATGCAGAGCAAGGGGTCATTACAGATGCGTGCGTTTTTCGGCATCTATGTGTTAAAATAAATCATTTTTGTTGAACTATTCTCTCTGTAAACGAGAACCCTGATGCTTCTGCCGATTGGTGATGTACCCAGACCCAAAACAACTCCGTACGTCAACTGGCTGTTGATCGGGATCAATATTGCCGTGTTCATGGTGGTCACACTCCCTTTGAGTGCGGCTCGCCCCGATCTCAATGATCCGGCTTTGCTGGAATACCTGAATCTTCTCGGTGCCCGTGGTGATTGGCCGGCGCAATTGGTGTACGACCATATCTCTGCGTACGATCTGGTGGTTTTCAAGTACGGCTTCAGGCCTGCCGTGTTCTCCCTGGTGAGCATGTTCTCGGCGATGTTCCTGCACGCAGGCTGGATGCATCTGGCTGGCAACATGTTGTTCCTCTGGATTTACGGCGACAATGTGGAGCATCGACTTGGCCACGTCGGCTATCTCATCGCCTATCTCGGGGCCGGCCTGATCGCTACCCTCTTTTTCGGTATGTTCGTACCGAACTCAAACGTCCCGATGCTCGGAGCTTCGGGAGCGATCTCCGGGGTGCTTGGTTTTTACTTTTTGTGGTTTCCGCGCAACCGGATCAAGGTTTTTGTCTTTCTCTTCCCGTTGATTATGACCACCCTTCTGATCCCGTCCCGGATCGTGCTGGGGGTCTACCTGCTCCTCGATAATATTCTGCCTTTCATGACCACTTCAGCGGAAGGTGGAGGCGTCGCTTATGGAGCACATATCGGGGGCTTTTTCGCTGGTCTCGGTATAGCTCTGGCCATTGATCGTTTGCCACGTCTGCTGCGCATGAAAGGAACGACTCCCAAGGTCAGTCGAAAGCGGGCTAACCTTGTCGACGCGGTCACTGATATCGTGCGTTCCATAGATAACAATGATCTGGCGCGTGCTGCTACCCGCTTTTCTCAATTGGACAGCCGGATTCGGCGCGGCCAATTGTCGACCTCTAATATCCTTGCCATCGGCGAATACCTTCTGACCAACGGTGCTACGGAGGAAGCCTTGACAGTGTTTCGGCGGTTGATCGCCGAGAGGCCAGGTGATAAAGGTATGGATCGCGCCTATTTGGGTGCCGGGCGGGCCCTGCTCGATAAACCCCGCGGCGAAACGTCTGCCTGGCACTATTTTCTCGCTGCTATCGATCTGGCCCAATCTCCTGAAGTCGCTGCGGATGCCCGTCGTTATCTGCAGGTGATAGAGAAGGAAAAATAGCTGCATACGAAAGGCGAATCATTGGCTATTGATTATTTGACAAAATGTCCTCTTTCGATTACATTTTTGCCATGTATACAGTAAAACGCACGCCTGAGTTTGACCAATGGCTCAACCACCTACGGGATCGCCCAACGCGTATTCGCCTGCTACGCCGCCTTGAAAAGACCCAACGGGGCTTGCTGGGCGATGTTCAGCCTGTTGGTGAATGTGTCTATGAAATGCGCGAGTTCTTTGGTCCCGGTTGGCGGATGTACTATCTGCAACGTGGTGAAATGTTGATTGTCATGCTTGGCGGCGGTGACAAAAGTTCGCAAAGCAAAGACATTGCAATCGCCAAGGCTCTGGCCCTAACCATAGAGGAGTAAAAAGCCATGCCTCAAAAAAAATCGATCCATGCTCTGCCAGATTTCGACATGGCCCAACACATCCAGAACGAGGCCGATATCATCGAATATCTGAACCAGGTTTTGGATGAAGGCGACCCGGCGGAACTGGCCGCAGCCATCGGGCATATTGCCAAGGCACGCGGTATGACCGAAATCGCCAGATCAAGCGGCATCAAGCGCGAGGCGCTCTACAAAGCTCTGCGTCCCAACAGTCACCCCCGTTTCGACACCATCCAGCGCGTTTGCAAAGCTCTTGGCGTTAAACTGGTTGCAACCTCGACACACTGACTCTCCGCGCCGATCAACAGACGAAGTAACTATTCAGATCCCTTACTCAACGGCGCAGCCCACGGGCACTCGCTGATGTGTTGAATCGTTGCCACACGAAAACAACTGCCGCAAAAGGCAGCTTCCCCTGAGGGATGTAGCCTATGAGCACTGTCGGCCAAAAGGGAGCTACGGAATAAAATGTATTACTTTGACTACAACGAGCCTGTCTTCCGCCCACCATCCGAGGCTAGGTCTCTAATTTTCCAAATAACGATTGGGTGTTCACAAAACAGCTGTGGCTTCTGCGGAATGTACAAAATGAAGAAGTTCCGCATTCGCCCCCTCGTGGATATCTTTGGAGAAATAGAAAGCATTCCCAAGAGCCACCGTGATTATGTTCAACGGGTTTTTCTTGGCGATGGTGATGGCTTGGTTTCTCCGCAAAAAGAGATGGTTGCAATCTTGGACAAGCTCATTGAGACCTTCTCGAATTTAACGCGCGTTGCCGTCTATGCATCTCCAAACAGTTTGACGACAAAGAGCCTCGATGATCTTGAGCAACTCCGTCAGAAGAAGTTGCGTATCCTGTACTTTGGTCTTGAGAGTGGCGACGCCGAAACCCTCAAGCTTGTCCGAAAAGGGTTTGAGCCGAACGTGATGCTTGAATTGTGTCGCAAGGCGCAAGATGCAGGTATGAAGTTGTCGATAACTGCGATTCTGGGGTTGGCTGGGCGGGAAAGAAGTGCTGAACACGCTAGTGCGACTGCTGATTGGATTAATTCATTGTCCCCGGAGTATTTCTCTCTTCTAACGATGTTTCGCAGGCACAATGACGACTATTTTAATCTCATCCAGACATTGAGCAATGGTGAAGTTTTAGAAGAAGCATTGGCTATCGTCAGTCGGCTGAATCCACACCGGACGATACTAAGATCTAACCATGTCTCGAACAACCTTCATCTTGCCGGGAGTTATCCAAAGGACAGGGAGAAGATTGTTGCACAGGCTGAGGCTGCTTTAACTGAAGGCCGAAAGCATCAGGACTGGTTTAATCTGATTCCTGATTATGAGGAGGAAATTTTTTAAGCTCTTACGACTTTTGAACACAGAATAGACCTCTTACTGAATTACCTTACAGACCGATGGCGATATACTCACAGAGGCTTTTAGAAATCGTTCGGCGTCTTGCGCCGCAAAAAAACCATTCTGCCTGGTTCGTAACTATTCAGTACCCAAAGCAGTTCGCAGAGCATGTGGGCTGCTGCTGTTGCCAGCGGGAAGTTAAGTGACAACGTTGGACGCTGGCAACAGCAGCGGACCACATGCCTTCACTAAAGTGCTGAATAGTTAACCTGGTTAAACGAAGTACCTGATTATCGGGAATAATGGTGAAAGCATAAAGTCTCAACAGGTAACGATCTCGATAAGAGTAGCCACCTCATCTCTTACCGTAAAACGCACATCAAGATCATAGAGTTTGACACCGTAAGTTCGCGTATCATCGCCCTTTTTGAAAGCAGGCCGAGGATCCTGGCCGATCACCTGGCAAATCAAGGAGAGCAGGCCCGGACGGACCTTCTCCAGTTCCAGACACCTTTCGCGCTGCTCTTCACTCATCTCCACCCGCAGTTCAAGCTGCGGCGGTGAATGGGCAAAGCCGCTCTTTGCCTCGAGTATTGCATCGGCGTAATGCAAGTATGGCTTGATATCATACACCGGTGTGCCGTCGAGCAGGTCGCCCCCTGAGATGTGCAGCGTGATGCCGGAGTTGTAATCAATTCGTTCGAGGGCGACAACGGACATGCCGAGTGAGTTTGGTCGGTGTGTACCCCTGGTCGCAAAAACCCCCATCCTCTTGTTGCCGCCAAGTCGTGGTGGTCGCACTGTCATACTGCCGTCAAAGGGAGGGCAGGCGTGGAACTGAAAAATCAGCCAGAGATGTGTGAAATCTTCCAGTCCCCGAACGGCCTCTTCACGATTGAAGGGAGGGAGAAGAACAACCTGTGACGGGACATCTCTGATCAGCCCGGGTTGCCGCGGAATACCGAATTTTTCGCGGAAGGGGGAGCGTATAACAGCCACGGGAGAAAGAACCGTGTTGGTTATGTCGGCCTCAGTTTTGTGTTTTGGTTGTTGCATGGTTTTGAACCTTGAGCCTCTTTACGAAGGGTTTTTTAGGCTCCGCTCTGTTCGACATTGAGTCTCTCAATGATCCTTCTGAGAATTGAAGCTGGCACAATAGACGAGACTTGCCAAAAAGTCTCTCATATAGAGTGCAACTGACACAACCCTGCTTTACGAACCAGCTCATGCAATTTGAGAAACGTCTGGCCGCTTGTCGGACTTCCAAGGAACGGGCTGCAAATTCTCACAGCCCCAACATTGCGAAAATCTGCTGTGAATATCCGTTCGTCTCGGCAGTGGAGCACCCATGTGAAAATCTGTATTGCACTATATATTTGATGACTTGAAGTTTTTCCTGTATGTTTCTAGTCATCTTCTTGGGGGTGGCATATAGGCAGAAATAGCGATCATCAATGGCGCGTGACCTCAACTGGTTGAGCGCTGTTTTTTGTTTGAACCAGTGAACTCCTGATGAAGATCCATATGATCGACACCTAGCAGCCTGTCGGCGGTTACCAGCGGTGATTATGTGGAATTCTTTAGGAACAGGATACTCTCAATTAAGCTGATTTTACGAAGCAACTACATTGTGTAGCAGGAGTTTGGGCATGGAATTGTCACGGGAAATATACTGGAATGTAGGTCACGGGGTCACCACTCTGCTGCCGATGTATCTGCTGACCTTTGCTTCAATTGCCGTTCTGGTCAGCGCCTTCATGAAGCGGATCAAAGTCTACAAACAGGGTCAGTCGGTTGACCGCCTTGATCAACGGCCGCTCCGGATTGGCAACATGGTCAGGAATATGTTGCTGCAGAGCAAGGTGCTTCGGGTCAAAGGCCCTGGCTTGGCACACGGCTTGTTTTTCTGGGGCTTCTTTCTGCTCTTTATCGGTACCTGCCTGATCGTTGTTCAAGCCGACTTCACCGACCTGCTCTTCGGCGTCAAATTTCTCAAGGGCAATTTCTACCTGCTCTTTTCAATCGTCCTTGATATCGCTGGCCTGGTAGCCATCGTCATGCTCGGTGGCCTTTTGGTGCGGCGTTATATCGTCCGCCCTGAGGGGCTGGAAACCGTTAAAGATGATGCCATCATGCACGGCCTGCTCTTGGCGATCCTGATCAGCGGTTTTGTTATTGAAGGGGCGCGTATGGCGGTCACCGAAATGGGTACGCCACTGGCCATCTGGTCTCCGGTCGGCCTGATGTTCGCCAAGGGGATGGCCGGGATGTCCGAGAGCTCCCTGCGTTCCCTGCACAGCCTCACCTGGTGGTTCCACCTCTTGCTGGTGATGGGCTTTATCGTCGCCATCCCTTTTACCAAGTTCCGCCACATCTTCACCACCAGCCTCAATTACCTCTTTGCCGATCTGGGTCCGACCGGCAAACTGGTTAGCCTCGATATGGAAGATGAAGAGGCCGAAAGCTTCGGTGCTGCGGCCATTACCGATCTGACCTGGAAGGATATTTTCGATACGGATGCCTGTACCCAGTGCAAGCGCTGTCAGGATCGTTGCCCGGCACATACGACCGACAAACCACTCTCACCGATGAAGATTGTCAATCAGCTTGGCGCCGTGGCTTTTGATCGCCCTGAAACCAACCTGATTGAAGCATGCGACAAGGATGCGATCTGGTCCTGCACCACCTGCCTGGCCTGTCAGGAGACCTGCCCGGCCACTATCGAACATGTCAAAAAGATCGTCGATATGCGCCGCAATCTGGTGCTGATGGAAGGGGAGTTCCCTGGCGAAGAGGTGATGGCTGCGATGGAGCAGACCGAAGTCAATGGCAATCCCCTCGGCCTTGGTTACGCCTCACGCGGTGATTGGGCTGAAGAGATGGGGATCAAGCCGCTCTCGGAAGATCCTGATGTTGATATCCTCTACTTTGTTGGCTGCTACGCCTCCTTTGACAAGCGCAATATTAAAATTGCCAAGGCGTTTGTCCAGCTTTGTCAGGCCGCTGGCATCAAGGTCGGTATTCTCGGCAAGGAAGAAAAATGTTGCGGCGAGCCGATGCGCAAGATGGGCAATGAGTATCTCTACCAGTCGTTGGCGACTGAAAATATTGAGCTGATCAAGGGTTATGAGGTCAAGAAGGTGGTGACGTCTTGCCCGCACTGTTTCAATACGCTGGCTAAGGATTATCGCGATCTTGGTTTTGAGATTGAAGTTGAAAGCTACACGGTCTTTCTGCAGCAGTTGCTTGAAAGTGGCAAGCTTACCCTCAAGGACGAAGCGTTGAACTGCACCTATCATGACTCCTGCTATCTGGGCCGTCATAATGGTCTTTATGATGCACCACGGGCTTTGATCAAAGCCGCTGGCGGTCAAATTGTCGAAATGGACAAGAACCGTGCTGAAGCTTTTTGTTGCAGCGCTGGTGGTGGGCGGATTATGGCTGAAGAAAAGCTGGGGGATCGGATCAACATCAAGCGGGTTGAAATGGCGGTTGCGACCGGTGCACCGACGCTGCTCTCCAACTGCCCGTTCTGCCTGACCATGTTTGAGGATGGTATTAAAGGTGCCAACGTCGAGGACAAGCTGAATACAAAGGATATCGTCGAGGTTCTGGCAGAACGTTTGAACTAGCTTTAGTCCCGGAGTGTAGGGGTTTTGAGTATTCGGGCTGCCTCCTGAGACTCTCCCTCCTTCAGGTTCCCCTGCCTCCGGTTTTTTATAATTAACGAACTTATAACCAAAACAAGGGTTAGCCACTAAGACACCAAGACACGGAGTAACACTTGTATCTTTCTGCAAACATCAAAATGTCGAGATCGAAAAGATCGACCTTTACCCTGTAAAGCGCACTTCTTTGTGACTTTGTGTCTTAGTGACCAACGCAACCATTTTTGAGTTATAAGACCGAGAATTAACGCACAATCTTAAAATTGAGCAACTCAACACGTGGAGGAAGCCGATGAAAATTCTTGTCTGTATCAAACAGGTTCCGGATATGGAATCGAAGTTCAAGCTGAATGGTGAAGGCAACTGGTATCAGGGCACCGATCTTGCCTGGAGAATGAATGAGTATGACGAATATGCCGTTGAGCAGGCCGTGCAGCTCAAGGATCAGGCTGGCGATTCCGAGCTGACCGTCCTTTCTATCGGCCCGGAGCGGGTCAAGGAGATGATGAAGAAAGCTCTGGCGATGGGCTGTGATCGCGGCGCGCATATCGCCGATGACGAATCTTTCAAAAAAGACCCTTATGAAATTGCTGCGGTGATCGCTGAATTTGCCAAAGGCCAGGGTTTTGATCTGATCTTTACCGGTATGCAGTCTCAGGACCGTGGTTCAGGACAGGTTGGCGTACTGGTGGCTGAAATGCTTGGCATGCCGAGTATCACCACAATTGTTGATTTTGCTTTTGATGGCGGCCAGATTACGGCGAAGCGTGAACTGGAAGGCGGTATCAAATCGATTGTGAAAACCACGGCTCCGGCGTTGGTGACCTGTCAGCTTGGCCTCAATACCCCGCGCTACCCGACCTTGCCGAATATCATGAAGGCGAAGAAGAAGGAGCTGTCGTCGATTCCGATTGCTGACCTTCTCAAGGTGGAAGGCAAGCAGGAGACCGCAAAGATGTACTTCCCTGAG